>JABSOG010000484.1 GCA_013216025.1 Algicola sp.
TAGTCTTAACCGGTGCAAATTCAGATGGCAGCAATGGATTGAAAAAAATCAGACAACTCGGTGGGCTGGCCATAGTACAAGACCCGAAAACGGCCGATACGCCTTTTATGCCGCAAAGTGCTTTAGATATCGCCGGTGCCGACCACGTACTGTCCCTTACAGGCATTGGTCAATTGTTGGTTGCGCTGGCTAGAGGCTGAAATAAATTAAACAAAGGCTGCCCAGAAACAGCCTGATAGAACAAACCTACGCTGACCAACACCAAAACTATCGAGGTTAGCGTCACCAATTTTCGAGGCGATACGCTCGCTGGGTAACGGCTTTGCACTTTGTCGGCCAACAGCCCCAGCAGTGGTAATATCTGCATTAAATGGGTCGCTAAAAAATGGGCTATGCGTAAATCGCCCCTATCGGATGCCCAGCCCACAACCGCCATATTTTTTGCGCCTTGCACGGCATGACCTACCAAAGGCGAGGGCTGACTCGACATATATCCGGCAAATATCAGCGTTAGCACAGAGCCTACAGTCAATCCAATGATAGAACCTAACCTCAAACCTGAACCATCTTTTTCGCCATGACGCCACACCATCACGCCAAGCACAAACGAAGCCAATACCAGCGTGAACGCCCCCAAACCCATGAGTTGATACAATGATACGCTCAACTCTGACTCAAAGTTATAATGTGAGCGAGTACCACGGGCTGCCTGCAAGGTAATGTAGATTTGTTCAAACAACATCGACAAAATGGCGGCGTAAGCGATGAATCGTAGTCCCCAGCCGTTACGTTTGTTGGCGCTCAATTGCTGGGCCACAAAAGCCAGGGTGAAAAAATGTAGCGCCAGCGCCAGACTGAATTTAATCGGTTTAGCTAAAATCCAGTTGCC
Organism: Algicola sp.; assembly: GCA_013216025.1. Lineage (GTDB taxonomy): Bacteria > Pseudomonadota > Gammaproteobacteria > Enterobacterales > Alteromonadaceae > JABSOG01. The sequence continues at coordinate 890 of JABSOG010000484.1, forward strand.
GTCCAACTGACGTATATCCAGATAACTGGCTGGCAGTAATATCACCAACACCGCCAGCATAAACAAACCACCCATAAACCACACTCGGGTCACGCTATCGCCCGCCAAGGAAAAAGGCAATGCAACAGGTTCTTTCGACTTCAATGCATTTGAGTTAAATTCAAACATGCTCAACACTCCCTTGCTTTTGCGGTAAAGAGAACCCGGCTTTCATCACCAAAAACAACACTAACCCAACGGGGCCAAACATAAAGGTGGCCACCAGCAACGGGGCTTGAATAAGCCTCGATACACCGATTTTGTCGGCCTGTTTGGCTATCCACGCACCAATAAATAAATCAAATGCCAAGTAATGCACCCAGCCTGCCAACAACATAAAGTCGCTGGTAAACAGCGCCCGAACAGACGACAAAGAGTCGTAACCCCCTTCGCTTGAAAAGAAGTGAACCAGCACCAGCGCGCCATACAAAAGACCCAAACCAAACGGGATAACATATTGGGCAAGGTAAAACAGTGGTTTAATTCGTCGCGGTAAAAATATCAGGATGATCCAACCCAACATAGCCGCCTGCCCGGCCCAACCAAATAACTGTGCGGCTGACATGCCCGCATTCAAAGACTCATTCACTATCATTTGTTCCACCCGCTCTTGCATTAAGATAGGTGTTATTTCAACAGGTTATGACGGCTAATACGTCCCATTCGGTCGAAATGGACGTTCAATTCGGGCGAGTTGGACTTTGGGTTGTTGAGGTTTACGGTCGCTACCGATAGGTTGGCCTGCGGCCATTAAGGTCAAAAGCCTTTAGCACGGAGGCACGGAGGCGCGGAGAAAGAAAGAGGAAAAGCAAAAGATGAAAGATGAAAGAAAAATTAAATAAAACACCACAATAAGGGCCTACCTCTATGATTTAGTCTTTCTATCTTTTTAATCTTTCCTCTTTCTTTCTCCGCCCCTCCGTGGCTCCGTGTTGAGATCTTTTCTTTTAAACCCCGCAGCAAAACACCTAGGGCAAGCTCTTACGGTATTGCGTAGGCGTGGTGCCAGTCAGTTGTTTAAACACCGCATTAAAGGTGCTTTTAGACGCAAACCCGGCGGCCATGGCCAAGTCTAGGACTTTGCCTGCGCTGTCGGCTTTCATCTTTTGGCAGATATCATTGATACGATATTCGTTAACAAACTGGTAGAAGTTTTTGCCTTCTTGTTGATTCAACACCTCAGACAAATGATGGGTGCTCACGCCAACCGCTTCGGCCAGTCGGGTCAGGGTTAATTGACTGTCTCTAAACGCTTCGTGCACCCGCATGTACTCTTGCACGGCACTGAGCAGGCTTGACCTTATACTGGCGTCTAATGCGCCTTCGGTTTTGCTTTGGGGTTTTGTTTTATTTTCAGACTCTGGTTCAAGTGGTTGTTCAATTTTAAATAAACTCGGATTACGCCACTGGGCCAGCGCAATGCTGTAGATAAAGACCACAATCAACACATCGCCCATGACCGACAAAGTGGTCATTCGGGCACCACCGCCAACCGCTTTTAATAACCAAATGGCTAAATCAAGCAGCAAAATTGTCCACAACCAAGCGAATATTTGGGGGTTGAAATTCGACAACGTGGTACGGGCCTGCCGCTGGTAACGCAAGATAAGCCAAGCGCTCAAAGCCACGTAAATAAACGCCTGACTGTAAAGAATGGCGTCGGTGACCGACATCTGCCAACCCCCCGGCAGCCCTGATGCAACTATCAATAGTTTTTGTTCGCCTGAGGCAAACAGTATTTTGTAATTGATCAGCACACAAGCCAGCCAAGACGAAAAATGCAGTAGGTCGCGCCGTTTGAATGGCCGTTCGTTTATGGCATGACGGCAGTATAAATACAGAAATGGACCATATAAGGCAGGTAAAAAGAAGTGCCAACCAATTAAAAATGAAAACCCGTTAGGTGGACCATCCAGCGGAATAAACGGCCCAAGAAAGTTCAGCGCCAAACACAAACACCACAATCCCAATACCCGATTGGCATGGCTATTTTGTTTTGACATCAGCAGCAATACGGCCAATAACAGCCCTTGAAACGCGCCAATGGCAAACAGGTTTTGAATTAAAACGGGCATAGGGCTTTATTTTATGTCGACAGGATTAAAAAACAGATAATAACCGACATGCCAAACCAATAACACCGCTAAATAGCCAATGCAAGTGACCGTTCAGCTATGCATTCCAACCGCTTTTCATTTAACCTCCCCACGAAAGCGGCCTTTGAGTTATGATACCCCCATCAATCAACACAGGAATAAACCATGTTATCAGTCAGTCAACTGGGCAAAAGCTATGGCGACCAGCAAGCGTTGCAGGATGTTAGTTTTGAGTTGGCCCCCGGCGAAAGAGTCGCGCTGCTTGGTGCCAACGGTTCGGGTAAAACAACCACCATCAACTCAATCTGTCGGCTGCTTGAGTGGCAACAAGGCACTATCTGTTTCGAGCAACAAGACATTACCAAAAGCACCGATTATATGCGCCATATCGGCGCTGTACTGGGCGGCTGTCGAAATGTCAATTGGCGATTAACCGCCAGTCAAAATGCCGAATACTTTGCCAGACTGCACGGCACCAGCAAAAAACAAGCACTCAAAACCATCACAAAACTCGAAGAACAATTGGGGCTGGCACAATACGCCAAAAGAGAAGTCGGCAAACTGTCGACGGGCAATAAACAAAAGGCTGCCTTATTAAGTGCGCTGGCCCATCAACCCAAGTTGCTGTTGCTAGATGAACCGACCTTGGGTTTAGACAGCCAAACCGTCGACGAGCTGCAAAACATCATCATCGAACAATCCAATCGCCTTAATCAGGGGTTTTTAATCACCTCTCACGATATGGCATTTATCGAAAAAATTTGCACCCGAGTGATTGTACTAGACAAAGGTAAGGTCATATATTCGGGGGATATTACGGCGCTAAAAGAGCAGTTATATCATTTTGAGATGCGCCTTACGCTCTCACAGCCAGACAATGCCCGACTCAACGGCCACCTTGAAGAACTGTGGCCTAACCATGCACAGCTAAGCAGCGAAGACGATCAGATTATCGTGCAGTACGATTCACCCGAGCAGGCTTTTGCCACCGTTAACTGGCTGGCACAACAAGCCATCATTCCACTGGATTTAAGCATTAACCCATTATCGGTTGAAACAGCCTATCGAACCCTGTTGAGCCGGGAGGTAAACCCATGAGTTTTTCAGCACTGGTCGCCAACGAAACCAAACTGCAAGTGTACGAAATGAAACAGTACTGGTTTGAAACCGTCTCATCTTTGGTAATGATGTGCGCCGTTTTTGCCGGTTTGTTTTATGGCGTAAAATCATTTACCACCCCAGGCGATGGGGCAACGTCGCTAGATGGCCTGGTTTTTGGCTTTTTATTGTGGATTTTTGCTTTAAGCGCCTATTCAAGCATCACCAAATCGTTGGTCGAAGACAATCAAAAAGGATTTCTCGAACAGCTTTTTTTGTGCCCACAGGGCATTACCCAGTTAATGTTAGCCCGCGCGCTGGTCGAAATGTTGTGGAGCATGGTGTTTGTCACCTTGCTCGCTTGGATCACCATGGCACTGACCGGAAACTGGATAGACTTAAACTTCTTTTATTTTTATCTACTGATGTTTATCTCGTCATTGTCGCTCATCGGGCTGGGATTTATCGTTTGTGGACTAGCCTTAAATTTCAAAAAGGTCGGTACTGTTGCCGCATTGTTTAATATTGCTTTTATGGGGTTGGTTGCAATCGATGCACTGCCGCTGAATGTCTTCACGTTGCTGCCCTTTACGGCAGGTGCGTCATTGTCCAGAGACATTCTTTTACAAAACGAGCCTTTGAATTTGACTCATTTGGCCATAGTCGCCACCAACTCTGTGGTCTATTTAACAGTGGGTATTTATCTATTCAGGCGCTTAGTAAAACGCGCTAAAAGGCTAAATTTGATTGGTCAGTACTAGCGAAGCGCTGGCTATGCGTTACACGGATGTACCGCCATTTCAACTTGTTGAAATGTGAGAGAAGTTCCACTTGTGCTGACGTCCATGGATGGACTAATCTTGGCAATGCAGGAGCATATTGTCAGGGAACGTAACGGTTTCCTGAAATCTCACATTTGCACACGGATGTGCTTATTAGAGCAATGCATGGAGCAATTGCCGATGGATGTGAGTTTCAGGACGATAAAGAGTTAGGGTAGAGAGGTAACTATAACCGCAATAGCGCTGGCGCTGCACAGGGTTAATATGGCTGGGCGCATAATGGTCGGTTTGAGGTGACGTTTGAGTTTAAATCCCGCCCACACGCCCAGCATAGTGGCGGGCATGAACAAGGCGACGTACAACCAACTGCTGATTGTGACAAAACCGACCATGCCCATGCCAATAACAGACATGATGCCGCCAATGAAAAAATAAGCCGACAGGTTGGCGCGAACAATATCTGGATGTTGATGTTGGTATAACAAAGCGATGGGCGGACCACCGATACCTGAGGTGGTACCCGATATACCAGAGAAAAATCCGGCAATAAGGTGATTCTTTTTACTCGGTTCGGCAGTCAGTTTAAACAGGCTCAAAACCACTGCCAGCAATACACTGGTCGCAATAAAGATTTTCAAACCCAGTTCGCCAAAGTACAGCATTAACCCCATCGCCACCAACGTACCGGGCAGCCGTCCAATCAGCGCCATATTAACCAGCGGCCATTGAATGTTGGCGCGATTAAACCACACAGCAAACACCAATTGCACTATCGAGATCATCAATATGGGGGCTGGTACCATGGCGGGTTCAATTAACAGTAAAATGGGCACGCAAATTAACCCCAGCCCAAACCCTATGGCGGTTTGCACAGCAGAAGCACAGAAGACGGTAAAACAAGCGATCAGCATAAAACTGATAGGAAGATCAAACATGGTTGAACCAATAATGTTACAAGGGCGCCACTATAAAACACTGGCAGCAAACTGTAAACGGCCAAACTTGCCAAAGTTAGGTTTACACCACACCAACATATTCTATAGTATACCTATAACAATCCAAAAAATGCCCAATAGAATCAATTGATGAATAACAATAACGACATCGATGTTTCAGATGCCCAAATTCTGGTGGTAGACGATACACCACACAATCTCGACCTTTTATATGCCATTCTCAAAGGTAAAGGTTACAAAATTGCCGCCGCCCCCAGCGGTGAAATCGCCCTAAACATTGCGCCCAGCTTAAAACCTGATCTGATTTTGATGGATGTCATGATGCCTAAGCTTGATGGCTATCAAACTTGCCGTCTGTTCAAGTCTGACCCAAATCTTCAGGATATTCCAATCATCTTTATCACGGCCAAAACCAGCCTTGATGATGTTGTTGCAGGCTTTGATGCGGGCGGTGTTGATTACATCAGCAAACCCATAAAAGCTAGAGAAGTGCACGCCCGGGTTCACACCCATTTGCAATCTCGCGCTTTGATGAAACAACAAGTGGTGCTGAACAACAAGTTACAAGACCTGGAAACCCGCAGCCGCTGTATCATCAATGAAGTTACCGATGCAGTAGTG
>JABSOG010000485.1 GCA_013216025.1 Algicola sp.
CTATGTTTGCCGAAAGTCTGATCTTATGTACCATTGCCGGATTATTGGGATTGCTGGTGGCCGGTTGGGGATTTGTGCTGGTGCAAGAGTTGGCGGCCGAACAATTGCCTCGTATCAATGAGCTTGGACTCGACTTACCAACGCTGGTTTTCGCCGTCGTTGTGGTGGTTGGCCTAGCCGCTGTATTTGCCAAACTGTCGAGCGCAGTTGTCAATTATGATCAGTTGCAAACACAGCTGCAATCGAGCGGCAAGGGCAGTGGTTTGCAAATCTCCAGCCGCACGCGTAATGTTTTGATCGCCACGCAAATCACCCTGGCCACAGTGTTGCTGGCAGGCTCGTCTGCGGTGATCCAACAATCAGTCGGTACCGTCATTCACCCGCTTGGGTTTAATGACGAACAGGTCGTCTTCCTAAGATTGGCTAAACCCAAGGGTTATGAAAAACAGGAAATCCCCCCGTTGACCCGTTTAATCCGAGACAAAATCGCTCAGCTGCCACAGGTTGAGCACAGAGCTCGTGCTGTTGGGCCGCCGATTTACGGTGGCCGTTTTCGCCGCACGCTGAATGACCGAGATCAGCAGCGACTCGGTAACTTCTCTGTTAATCATGTTGATAGCAATTACTTTGACCTACTTGAAATACCGCTGCTGCAAGGGCGCAATTTTACCTCGTACAGTAGTGCAGATTCTTTGCCTAATGAGATCATCGTCAGCGAGTCGTTGGCCCTTTTTTTACAAAGTAAGGTTTTGAAAAACAAGGGTTTACAAGAGCAGGTTGTCGCCCCCAATGGCACGGTTATTGGTCGATTCTTCAACGAAGGCACCGAACGCACTTATCAGGTGGTGGGTATAGTGGCTGATTATTTCAACCCGGGACAAGTCAGTAGTGAAGACGTTAGGCGTTACTACCGGCCCAATGCGTCGACCCGATATTTTGGTTTTGAGATTAAACTCAAACCCGGCGTCGATTTAAGCAAACAAACCATAATCAAATTGTTGCAGCAAATCGACCCCAAACTCAGGATGACTTATATGCTTAGCCACAGTGAACGCCATCAAACGTTGATTTATCACCACAAATTGGCCGCCGGATTGACGATATTATTATCGTTGCTGGCGTTGGTATTGGCCGCAGCGGGCATTTATGGTGTGCTCAACTACTCTACCCAAATGCGCCGATACGAGCTGGGCATTCATCTGGCATTGGGGGCCAAAACTCACACCGTACAAAACATGGTACTTAAAGAAAGTTTAAAGCCAGTGTTGCAGGGACTTGGCTTAAGTGCCGTGCTGGTTCTGCTGGGTTATTTACTGGCGAAACAGCAATTTAGCACAATATTGCAGCCCGATGTGTTCTCTATGGGCGCGACCCTTGTCATTATGCTGGCTGTTGCTTTTACTGCCTGTTATCTGCCAGTGAAAAAAGTCATAATGGACGACCCAATCAAAGCGTTGAGAAACGAATAACCGATGAAGCAGACGATTTTAGTCATTGATGACATGGCAGATGTGCGCCTGAGCGCGCACTTTTTGTTGAGCAACCACAACTTTGAAGTTATCGAGGCTGAGTCGCCACAACAGGGGCTCGACATGCTAAGCACCTGTTCAGTAGACCTGATTTTGCTCGACATGAACTACACCAGCGACACGACATCGGGGCAAGAGGGGTTAGATTTTTTGGCCCGGCTGACAAAAGAAGGTATATCGGTTGGCGTGGTTGCCATGACCGCTTGGTCGAGCATCGATTTGGCGGTGCAGGCCATGCAGCAGGGTGCCGGAGATTTTATCGAAAAACCCTGGGACAATCAGCGTTTGTTACAGGTGGTTAGGCAGCAGTTAAAAGTGTCGGCGCTGTCTCATCAAAATCGTAGCTTGCGTCAACAAAATCAGGTGTTGCAAGATGAAACTCTGGTTTGGCAGTCGCGGCCAATGCGCAAATTGTTCGACGAAATTGAACGCCTTGCCGACACCGACGCTACCTTATTACTGACCGGCGAAAACGGCACGGGCAAATCTAGCATCGCTAAAGCCATACACCAGCGCTCGCAGCGGGCCAATAACAGCTGCGTGACGGTCAACATGGGGGCCATTCCCGAATCGTTGTTCGAAAGTGAAATGTTTGGTCACAAAAAGGGCGCGTTCACCGATGCCAAAGAAGCCCGCATGGGGCGTTTCGAAATGGCCAAAGCGGGCACATTGTTTCTTGACGAAATCGCCAATATTCCACTGGCCCAGCAAGCCAAGTTACTCAGAGTGTTAGAATCTGGTGAGTATGAAATGGTTGGCTCAAGTGTGACGCAACAGGCCAACGTGAGGTTGATTAGCGCGTCTAACGCCAATTTTGACGAGATGATCAGCCAAGGCCAATTTCGGCCCGACCTGTTTTACCGCCTCAACACCATCGAATTACACGTACCGCCACTGCGCGAACGCTTAGATGACATAATGCCACTGGCAGAGCATTTTATTGCCAAACACAGCCTGCGTTATGGCCGAGCCAAAATGAGTTTAGACGTGGCCGTAGAAGCAAAGCTGAAAAGCTACGGCTGGCCCGGCAACATCCGCGAATTAAGCCATATGATGGAGCGGGCGGTTTTGCTGGCACCTGATGAGGTCATTAAAGTCGACGATATTCAATTGCGAGGCAGTGCATCTAAACCTACAGGAATGGCAGCCGTTATGCCGTTTATGACCTTAGAGCAGGCCGAGTTGCAACTGTTGCAGCAGGCACTCGACAAAACCGGTGGACTGGCCAATGAAGCGGCCGATTTGCTAGGGATAAGCCGCAGCGCCATTTACCGGCGTATGGAAAAATATGGCATCAAAACCTGACATGCCATTCATGAGGAAAGCCAAATCGCTCGAATCACAGCTTAAAACCTTTGGCTGGATTTTGTTGGTGGCGATTGGTGGTTTGCTCGGTTGGGTGATGTACTTGCTAGACGCTTCAACGCTGGTGGTGCTAACGGTTTGCACCCTTGTCTTGCTGCCGTTTGGTTTGTGTCTTGGCTGGTTTTATCGTCAGCTCAGCACCCCATTTTATCGACTGACCACACTGGTCGAAGCCATTCGGCTAGAAGACCATAGCCTGCGGGCGCACAACCCCTATCAGGGCGGCGTAGTACACGACTTATATCAAGAAATTGGCGCACTGGCAGACGATCTGCAACAGCGAAAAGACATTTACAGTCAACACTCCTTGTTGATTTATCACCTAATTGAACAGCTCGACACACCCATCGCGGTGTTCAGCGAAAAACTGTTACTCAGCCACGCAAACGCAGCGTTTTCGCAACATTTAAACAAACCTTGGCAGTCGATGCGCCACGGGGCGGCGACTCGGTTGGGCATGATGTTCGACGAAAACAAACAATGGGTTTTTACACAAGCGGAAAACGCTCACTCTTGGCAAAACGGGCAAAATTGGCAGATAAGACAAAGCCACTTTATTCAAGACGGACAAAAGTATCACTTGGTGATTTTAATCGACATAGAACATGCCCTGCGCGAGCAGCAACAACAGTCGTGGCAGCAGATCATTCGAGTAATGACTCACGAGATCAACAACTCGCTGACACCAATCAAATCGCTGGCGCAAACCCTAGCTGCCCAGCCCGGACTCGAACCTCGCTCGCAACAGGCGCTGAACGTGATTGTTGATCGCAGCGTGTCGTTGCAGCAATTTGTCAGTCGTTACGGCAGTATCGGCAAGCGTCTTACGTTGCAACAAAGCTGGATCGACAGCAAGTTGCTAGAGCGTCAGCTTTCAACATTGTTTACCACACATCCCATTGAAGTTGAGAACCAAGTCGACAAAATATGGGCCGACCCAGTATTGCTAGAGCAGGTTTTGATCAACCTATTAAAGAATGCTGCCGAGGCCAGTGAAGTGGGCGGCCCTGCCATCAAGCTCACGTTAAAGCAGCAGAAAAACCATATTTTGATAGAAGTGCAAGACCGGGGGCAAGGCATCGCCAACGAACAAAACCTGTTTATTCCGCTGTACACAACCAAGCCTAATGGCAGTGGGATTGGGCTGGGTTTGTGTCGTAATATTGTCGAGCAGCACGGTGGGCGCTTGAGCTTGGTGAATAATAAGGACGGTGCTGGGGCGGTGGCTGGTTTTAGTTTGCCTTTGGTGTGACAAATAGTGTGACAAACTAAAATTTGGCTATTTGTTTACGGGTTATGATACGTCATCAGGGTTGATATCGGCTTGTCGAAGCAACGCCTGCATTTCATCTTTTTCAGTCAGTACTTTATCCCTCTGCGCTTGTGCTTGTTTCACCAATTTTTCAGCCGCTGCTAATTATCTTCCGGTTGTAATCTATGGGGTTTTCGCCACTTAGCTAACTCCAATACATGAATCGACATATGATTGTGCAATCGTACATCGTTTACTTTATCGTAACATTCAAAATGATGATGGCAAGCTGGTGAGTTTTTTAGCAGACGGCCCGCCAATAACCAAATGGAGATCACCGGTTCACCGACCATTTAAATCAAGCCGAAAAGTTGATTGAGCAAACTGGGTATCACCGCCGGGATGGGGAATTGGCAGATTGTAAAACCTTGCCCTTATAAACATTTCGTTTCTTCGTCGGCAATCGCCAACTGCGCTGATCCTTGAGCTTTGGCCTGGGTAAAATCGGAAGTCATGATCTCCAGCAAACGATTGCGAAACCAGCTGTGACAAGGGTCATCATTGAGCAGGTTTGACCACAATAGATAGTAATTGATTCGGGGGGAAGAAAACGGCAATTCGACCATTTTCAACGAGTATTGACTGCACATTTTACCCGCGATATGCAGTGGCATGCTCAACAGGCAATCGCTTTGATGCAACAGCTCCATGGCTGCGGTGAAATAGGCTATCGACACTTTGTTCTGCGGCTGTTGATTGAGCTTGGCCAGATGTTTTTCAATCATGCTCAACTGACCGGTGCCATTTGACATGCAAATATGCGGGTAACTCAAGTAGTCATCCATGGTGATGGTCCCACTCGCCAGTGGGTGCTGTTCTCTCATTACGCATATCAGGTGGTCTTGACCAAATTGCGTATGGTTAATATTGTCCAGTGCCGATGGCGATGAGACAAATGATGCTGCAGCAACGTCAATTTTTCCCGCGACCAGATCACAGTACTTTTGCATCGACCAATCCACCACTTGATAACACAAGTCGGGCGCAATGCTTTGCAGTTGACAAAAAATGATCGGCAACACAAAGTTGCTGAAATAGTCTGACGAGGCGATGGTGAAGCGGCGATCATTACTGGCGGGATCAAATTCTAGCGGCTCAAGTACCTGCTCTAGCAATTCGATGGCGGGTGTCAGCTTTTTCAGGGTTTGACGGGCAAAGGGACTTAATACCCACTGCATACCTTCGCGAATGAGCAAAGGATCACCGGTCACATCCCGCAGTTTGTTGAGAATTTTGCTCATTGCCGGTTGTGATATAAATGCCCGCTTTGCGGCCCGGCTGACGTTTTTCTCCTCCAGCAGGTAGCGTAACGAAATCAATTGATTGACATTTAAGCGTCGTTTCATCGGTACTGTACCCCTAGGTTATGATACCTAGGGTTTTAACATGGTAGAGCGAGATTAAATAAAGACTTTTGTATCAATAGGTTGTGTTTTCACACTGGGGTGAATTGGCCAAGTACTGGGAGTAGGGCGCGTCAAAGGTGTAATACCATTGCACTACGGCGTTGGTTTTTAGCGTTGAACCATCGTAGGTTTGGTCCGGGCCAAATTCATTTTCCTTGCAGAAAAACGTCATGCCGCCCCATTGGAATAACTTGCCCTGTGCATAAAGGTCATCACCGCGCCATTGTGGTATCGCATCTCTTTGCGCTTGCCACTTGATTTGCGAAGTATTCGCACCGGTGTAAGGCGCAAATGGCGCGTCTTCGTAGGCTTGTGGAATGTCGATGGCGTTACAGCTAGGTGAGTTGCCAAGAAACTGGGCATAGGGGTCATTGAAACCGTAATACCACTGGACCACGGCATTGGTGCTCACTGTCGAACCATCATAGGTTTCGTCTTTGCCAAAGGTGCTTTTTTTACAATAGAAAGTAAACAGCTGATTTTGGTAAAGCATACTGTCATTGTGCAGTTCATCGCCGACCCACTCGGGGATGGCGTCGAGTTGGGCGGTGTAATGCACTTTATTGGTATTGGCAAATGTGACTTCGGCCTGTTGGGCCTCTTTGTATTTATCAGGCAGGCCAAATGACCACTGGTTAGCTTGCGCAGAGGTTGCCATGGTGGCTGCGGCCAGTCCAAAAAGCACTGAAAGACGTTTGAGGTTATTCATCGAAAAGACTCCGTTTATTGCGTTATTGTTGTTTGTTAGGACAGTCTAAAACGGAAAAACCCGCGCAACAAATGAAAGCTGCTCATAATCGACTATAACCACAGGTTATAAACAAGGGGTATCCACTTAGCTCCACCCGTGTCAAT
>JABSOG010000486.1 GCA_013216025.1 Algicola sp.
TAAGGCCGCGACCAAGGGCGCGTTTAAAGCTGCCCCAGGCATTTTTTGCGGTTTCTTTGATGAGATAAAACCCGGCGTCATCGATTTTAACAATACCTGCAACCAGTCCGTATACGCCAATAGTTATGATGGCCGCAATACTGGCCACAACGATGGTTTGATTGAGTAACGGGGCGGCTTCTACGGTGCCAAGTGCAATCACGATAATTTCGGCAGACAGGATAAAATCGGTGCGAATAGCCCCTTTGACCTTTTCTTTTTCAAATTCGACCAAGTCGACGTCTGGCTCGCTGATGGCCTTGACCAATTCGTCATGATGACTTTTATCTTCTTCAGCGCTGTGCATTAATTTATGAGCGATTTTTTCAAACCCTTCATAACACAAATAAGCGCCGCCCATCATCAACAGCGGGGTGATAAGCCAGGGAATAAATGCGCTGATGGTGAGCGCTGATGGCACCAATATCAATTTGTTTAAGGCTGAGCCTTTGAACACCGCCCACACTACAGGCAATTCGCGATCGGCACGAACACCGCTGACTTGTTCAGCATTCAGTGCCAAATCATCACCGAGTACCCCAGCGGTTTTTTTTGCAGCGACCTTAGTCATCACCGCTACATCGTCCAAAAGGGCGGCAATATCGTCGATTAGCGCCAATAAACTTGAACCCGACATGTTTGTTGCTCCTGATTTATGTTTTTATAACCTTGTATAATGTAACGTATTTACCTGATAAACCCAGTGATAATTACTCATTACGGTTACCTGACCTATGGTGTACCTTAAATTAAATTGACTCTGACCCCAATTACTCTAAGGTAAGGAGACTATTGCAGATTATTAGGAAATGTCGATGAGCGTACCGGGTCATTTTAAGCCAAGCCAAAGTACCATGAACCTGATTTTACCGGTCAAAGAACCGGTGGCTCAAAATGCGATGTTTTTACGTGAAGTGCTTAAACACCTCGAACCCGTAGGACTTAACAGGGTCGGCACTTTGCATTTCGCCCGTTTTTTGTTTATCGACAACGATACCCGCTTTTTGATTTTCACCACCTTTGATGGCACCTTTGCCAATTACATGAACGATTTTATTAACGAAACCGGTGATGCATTTAACCTAATCTTGCCATTTATGGATATACCTGACGGCGTGCTGCCAGTGCAGCAACACCGCGAAGCGTTTTACAAACTGATCCAAGCCAACGATGCCTCATCTGAAATTGTTTACAGTGCCTATCCAGATTTAACCGTATTGGAGATCATCAAAAATGCCCAATAGTTCTGGTTGTGCGTTAAATCTGGCTGATATTCAGGGATTTATCTTGCGCGGCTATCATACCCCGTTTGTTCGCCACTATATTTTGCGAATTGAAAACGGGGCTGCGGCCAAGCAATTGCTTGGCGGCTTGGCCACTGCTGATGATGAGTTTATGCACATCACCGATGCCAGACCTTGGCTTAATGGCAAGCCCGACTATTGCCTTAACGTGGGTTTAACTCATACCGGGCTGAGCCGCCTGATGAACACAAATGACATTGAATTTCCGGGTCGAAACATTGCCGACCAGCGTGATGCCTTCAAAGAAGGTGCGGTTGCCGCGGCCCCTTGGGTGGGCGATACCGGGCAAAGTGCGCCTGAATATTGGTGGGATGAATTAGGCACCGACAAGATTCATGTGGTGTTCTCTTTGTACTCCACCGATTTGGCTGTTAGGGCGAAAAAATCTGAAATTTTGCAGCAGGCGTTCAGTGAGAATAATGCCTTTAGTGTCACCAAAATTCATGACGGTGCATCTTTTCCCGGCGACTTGATTCATTTTGATTACAAAGATGGTATCGCCCAGCCACAAATCGAAGACGCCCCGGGTTTACCCCATCCAGACTGCCAACCACAAGTGCAATCGTGGCAGTTTATTTTGCAGCAAGTGGATATGAGCGGTCATTTTCCAGAAAACCCCCATTGTACTTATCAACTCAATACTGAGACGCAAAAAGCCTTGTTGCTCAACGGCAGTTTTGCCGCTTTTAGAGTGATGCAGCAAGACGTGGTGGGATTTGAGCAATATCTTGATCAGCATAAAGATATTATTGACCCCGAGTTGCTGGCAGCAAAATTGTGTGGCCGCTGGCGCGATGGCAGCCCGCTGGTGTTAGACCCAGATCACAAAATCAACGTAGCCCCCAATGACATCAATAATTTTGACTATTACAAAGCCGACCCTCACGGCGACCGCTGTCCGGTTGGTTCGCATATTCGTCGCTCTAACCCCAGAAATCAACCCATTAGAGGCAGTGCCGGAGGTGATGGGCGGGGTACCCGAAATCACCGCATCATTCGCCGAGGTATGCCGTACGGCCCACAATATGTGCCCGGCAGCGGCGATGATGGTATAGAGCGCGGGTTGATGGTGATGTTTATCTGCGCCGACTTGGCCAACCAGTATGAATTTATCCTCAAAGACTGGGTGCAACAAGGCGATTTTGCCAGTGGTGGGCCTGCGGGCAAAGATCCGCTGATTGGCACTGTCGATGGTCATGAAGGTGGTGTATTTGAAACGACCGATAAAAATGGTGAGCCTACAGTGCTCAAAGACTTGCCACAGTTTGTTCGAACCCGAGGTTGTGCTTATTTGTTCTTGCCTAGTTTGAAGGGGCTGAAACATATTGCTGAGGCTGATCTGCCGGGGTGAGTCGAGCAAAGATGTGGCTTCGTTGGTGGCTGGAGGAACGGAGGCTCCGCAAGGGGGTCAAAGCAAAAACAGTGCAGGGACAGGCAAGCTGTCCACAGAACTGATTTTGCACTGACCCCGGCTGGTGGTGACTGGCAGAAGGCTTCGATTGACTGCTGGTTTTCTACCAGCCATCACCGGCTGGGGTCAATGCTTTTGATTATATCGAACAAAAATATTTTTTTGTTCGACAAAATCAAATGCTTTGACCCCCTTGCGGAGCCTCCGTACCTCCAGCCCCTATCGCAGCCCCACTTTTTTCTCTACCCTTATTTCGAATCCCCCAAAACCCCTTTTCCGCATTTCAAAGCAACGGTTCATTAATTCAACGGAGTTCTAATTGTCACCTTATGGCATTGTTGTCGCCGGCTCAAAACGACACTGACATAGGACAATTGATGACTACTATTTTTGACAAAGCAAAGCTACAGCAAATTATGCCAGCGGCGCGCGACGAAGACATCGACCGCTATCTTGACGCCTTGAATACTGAGTTGCCCAAATACGGGGTTGACACTGGGCAACGAATGGCACACTTCATTGCACAAATCGCACACGAAAGCGGCAGCTTCAAGTACAAATCTGAAAACCTCAACTACAGCGCCAAGGCGCTGCGGGCTGTTTTTAGTAAATATTTTTATACCGACGAAATGGCCGAGCGCTATGCCCGCAAACCCGAAGACATTGCCAACGTGGTGTATGCCAATCGCATGGGCAATGGCAACTCGGTATCGGGAGACGGCTGGCGCTACCGTGGACGTGGCCTGATACAACTGACTGGGCGAGAAAACTACGCGCATTGCGCTGAGTTTATCGGTATGGATTGCGAAAGCAACCCGCATATGCTGGCAGAAAAACCGGTAGCCGCGGTGTCTGCTGCGTGCTGGTTTTGGCAAAGCCGTAAACTCAATGATTTGGCTGACATTGATGATCTGAAGTCAATCACCCGCAAAATCAACGGCGGATTTCACGGCTTAGACAGTAGAGCCGAATTTTTTGAGCGTGCCAAAGCCGCACTGAATATTGCTTAGGCAGCACTTAGACAGCCTCTAGATAGAACAAAAGATAGGAATACAAACAGTGAACGATACCAGTAAAAAAACTTTTATAGAAAAACTGCCCCAATTGCAATTTGGTGAGCAAAGCGAGCCGTGTTGGCAGGCATTGGCGCAGGGCGTGACTGAGTCGGCCAAAGCGTTATATGAGAAAAGCGATACACAACATTCACCTTTTGCTGCTTGGTGGCAGAGCTGTTTTGATTTGCTCGGCCCACGCCAAATCGTTATCAAACAGGTCGATTGCAATGGCTCGTCGGGCAATGGCGAAGAAGATGAATTTATCGAGATCAATAACACCGGCCCAATGATTGTCGACTTGAGTAACTGGCGTGTTAACGCTGGCAATGAAGGACAGGATGTCACTATTCCTGTTGGCACCTATATTTTGCCCGGCGCCCGCATTCGCATTTATACCCGTAAAAAAGGCGAGTTCAGCTTTAACAGCTCGCATTCGATCTGGAACAACAAAGGGGATAAGGCGTTTTTGTATGATGACAAGAAAACCCTAATCTCATCTTGGGCCTATGGTAACAAAGCGTGTGATGACGTGAGCATTTCGCACATCAATTTCGACGGCAAAGAAAAAGGTAGTGAAGGCGATGAGTACGCTCAAATCACCAACGAGAGCGATTGTTGGGTCGATGTGTCGGGCTGGCAGTTAAGCGCCGGTAAAGATCAGAACTTTGAGTTTCCCCTGCTGACCGCTTTGGCACCAAAAACCAGCGTTCGGGTTTATACCAACGAGATAGATGCCCGCTCTGGCGGTTTTTCGTTTAAGAGTAAACGCGCCATCTGGAACAACAAAGGTGACATCGGCACACTAAGAGACAACACCGGTAAACAGGTGTCTAAGCTTAGCTATGGTGACGCTGTTTAGAGGGGTTCCCCTTTGTTGATCTGATGTGGCACCGACGACAGGGATGTTGGGTGCCAATTTATTCCATCTGCAGGAGCTTTCTTGCCGGTATGCTTAAACGAAAAAAAAACATGACAAGCCCAACGACTGAACCACAAAACAAAGACGATGATAAAAAGCTGCAAGTCAGTGCTGAAATGGAACTGAATATCAATGACGGTCAACGGTTGTTGGCGTATATCTCTAGAAATGGCGCTACCACACTCGATCCCGATTTGTCCCAAGCCATTATCGACGCCAAATGTGTGCTGGCTAACGGCCATTGGAGCGTCGCAGAAGAAAACCGCTTTTTGATCAACTATGACAAACTGGCAAAGCTGGTTTATCCGGTCACCGTTGAGAGCATTAATGCGGTTATCCCTCAAAAGGTTGGCCAGAATGCCGGTAAGAAACCGGTGCAAACTAAGGCCGATAAAGCGGTAGGTTGGTATCGGCGTTATACCATGGTGGCGCTGTTGTTGATGTTGTTGGCTCAATTGTATTTTATGCTGGGTAACGAGCTGAGAACCAATTTAACCAAAATGTTCGACAAGCGCGAAGCCACTAGTGACCAAATCGCCAAAATGACCAAGGACGAAGATCAGCAGGCTCAACTGCAAAAAACCCTCAAAATTCAAAACCAAGAGTTTGATGCCAACTACAAACTTTTGATGTCATGGAATAAAGTTTGGATGGTCGGTGGCGGGTTCGAAGCCAAACTGCCCAGCTATTTTGCGGCAAAATATAAACATGAAGAAGACTTGCTCAGCGAACAACCCGAGCAAAATGCAGAGGCGTTGAGTCAGCTGAGTTTACAGCGCAAGTTGCATGAGGTGCGGATTGTTTACTTTGAAAATATCGTGTCGGCAGACTTTGTGCTGCATGCCTTTCAGGGTTATATTTTGCCGTTGTTATACGGATTACTGGGCGCGTTTATTTATGTGTTGCGCAGCCTGATGGGCGAAATCAAAACGTTGACTTATACCTTTGACAGCGAAATAAGGTTCAGGTTAAGACTCACGCTCGGCGCGCTTGGCGGTATGATCATCGGCTGGTTCTTAAAACCCGACGATGCGGGGGCGATGGCATCGTTATCGCCAATGGCACTGGCCTTTTTGATGGGTTACAACGTCGACCTGCTATTCACCCTGATGGATAAACTGGTGGACAATATCAAGCAGGCTATCGATAAACCCGCCAAACCTGCGCCTTCTCCGGCACCTACACAGAAGTGATTTTTTGGGGGTCGGCCTTCGGCCTCCAAGGTCAAAAGCTTCAACACGGAGTCACGGAGGCACGGAGAAAGAAAGAGGAAAAGATTTAACAGACATAAAAGTAAAAACAGGAAAAAACACATTGCGGTTGATTTGCCATTTCCATTATTTCATTTTTGTTTTTGCCCTTCCTCTTTCATTCTCCGTGACTCCGTGCCTCCGTGTTGAGATCCCTTGACCTTAAAGGGTCGAAGACCGCTCAGCCGTGCGCAGCACAAAGCAAAGTACAGCAACCTAAAACACAGCCAAATCCCCGAAAATAAACAATCCTAAATCTGCCCGAGTCTTGGTTACAACTCCCCCGATATCATGTCGCTACATTACAACAACGCAAACTCAAGAGATCCCATGGAACCGATTGATACTCAAGATAAAAACAACAATGAGGCCGGTCAGCGCAGCGACGAAAAAGCGCAGCCCAAGATGTGGTTGAGGCTCGAAAAAGAATGTCAGGCGATGGCTTTACATGACTTTGCAAAAGGATTGGCTGTACCGGCAAGCGTGAT
>JABSOG010000487.1 GCA_013216025.1 Algicola sp.
ATAAAAGCCCTTTCCCGCAGGATACGAACAGATAGTAAGGCTTTACAACACATTGTCGCAGGTGACATCGACTAAAAAGTTTTGGGGCTACAGGCTTTATTCTCTTGTAACATACTGGCTTTACCTGGTTGTCGTTATTGCTGTAGCCCCGTTTTTATTGATTTTCAGGATTAACCCTTTGAATTTAAATCCCCAGTCTGGCCCTTACCCGCAACCTGTCTTGTTCAATCTTGTCGAAGTAGTCCTTCACCAGCGGGTCTTGGGCCCAAGGCGCAAGGGCGATACGCAAAATGCCAATACCATCAGTCCACCAGCGGTGGGACGGTTCAAACAATTGTGCCAGCTCTAATGGTTGACAATCGGCCCCACAGTAAAAGTCGCTAATCAATTGAAACCAACCTAAGTTCCAGAAATAATAAGACTCAGGTGAGTTATTTCGATATCGCAGCAGTTGCCTTGATAACCTGCTGGCTGTTTGCTGGCTGTCTTGTATTTTGCCCCCGGCACGCTGTGCCATCATTAGCACAATAGATTCCTCACGAGTATTCAGTGCAGCCTCAAATTCAGGCCGATGCTCAAGATAAGTCAGCAACGCTTCTTGAGCGTGGGCCTGTCCATGGGGCTTTCCTGCATTTTTCACCAGGTTGGCGACCATATAAAGATTCGTGCTATTGTCGAGCAAGCGGTAGCTTTGCACCGCAATAGGGGGCATTTCATGCAATGAAGGTTGATTGTAAACTTGCGCAATAAGGTTGGCTGACCTTAACCAGTAGCCTGTAACTGAACGCTTTAAATCCTCGGCAATGATACGTGCACCTGCAATGTCACCCATGGCCAACTTGATCTGATACATCTGTAAAATCAATATCGGGCTAGGGCGAAGGTTTAATCGGCTTTGTTGTATCTCGATCACAAAGTCATTCACTCGACTAAAAAGAGCCAGGTTGCTAGGTAGTGCCTTGTGTGTTTTACCAATGTTGTCCATTTTCCTTTGCTGCCAGAGTTGCTCTACCTGCACACTTGGTTTTGTCGCCTCACAAGTATCGAGAATTTGCCGGATCACTTTAAGCCTGACCGATTTAAACAAACCCGGTGGTATGCTATCAACAAATATCCGTATATCACCACAGGCACGCGCCCCGAGCACCATAGAATAGAGCCGGAACCGCCATGCTGCGGTTTCATCGGGATGATAACGCAGCATGGCATTGATCACATGGTCGGCTTTGTCTTTCAAATGAGTGGTATTGAGGTAGTAATTGCTCAACGCTTTGAGTGCGTCAAAATTGCTCGGGTCCAGCGCCAATGCCTGCTCTGCAAAAGCGCGTATTTGGTGTATTGACGATACGTACTGCCCGCTTAATCGATTTTTGACCTGAATATGCGCTACGGCCAGTAAACCTAACACTTGGGGTGTATCGGGTTTATTTTTATTGAGCGTCTCAAGCATATCCAGTGCTTTTTCGAGTGCTTTTGGCAACGACCTTTGGACATGATTGTTCGCCAAAATCAATTGCTCAACTTCGACATGACTCAATCGGGGCAAGGCAGAGGCGAAACGCTTGAACAACTTTGGGTGCAATAACGCTAACTTGACGGCAGCGACGACTTGCTTGCCCAAATGTGCAAGTAAGGTCTGTTTGTTTTTCATGGTGGTGTCAATGACGGTAGAAAACACCCGACTGCCACTGGCTGAGTCAATTAACTGGAGCGTTAACTTAACCGTTTCGTCTCCCGCTTTATCTCCTTTTTTGTCGAACAGCAGCAATTTGCTTTTGAGTACAACGCTGGCTTTTACCGCCTGAGCTTGCACCGCGTTAGTAGCAACATTGGTATCAACAATGCTAAAACCTTTTATCAAAGACAAATCGTTGAGTATTTGGTCACGCAAAACCTCGGTAAAGGCAGCTGACACAATGCCAGTGGCTGCCAACTCAATATTGGCAACAGCCAGGGTGACTGGCGCGTTTTGTTTTGGCGCCTTCCCTTGGCTTGAACTGGGCTGGGCGATTGCGCTATTTGGCATTGCGCTATTTGGCATTGCGCTATTTGGCATTGCGCTATTTGGCATTGCGCTATTTGGCATTGCGCTATTTGGCGATTTGTCCGGTGACATTGAAGACCAATAACCTGCCCCGACGGTAACCCCAACAACTATAATCGCCACAATAGCGACAACAACGACAGTCGCATTCAACCGGCCTTTGACTGGTGTACTGTCACTGCCTGGGGAGTTGTGGCTAGTTTCATCCAAAGTGACCTTTTGAGTTTCAGGGGGCGATAGTTCAATCTCAACCCCCTGTGCAGGGCGAATTTTCAACGACACATGTGCAGCAACACTGAAGCGATAACCGACTTTGGGTATGGTGACAATAAACAGGTCACGTTGGGTCGCCAGCGCTTTTCTCAGTGTAGAAATTGTTTTATTTATCGTATCGTCGGAGGTAAACACGCTTTGCCAAACGTGTTCAGACAGGGTTTTTCGGGTAATGGTCTGATCTGGGTGAGCAAGAAAAAACTCGATCAATTGCACTTGCCGTGGATCAAGCTTAAAACACTGACCATCTCGCTCTATTACGCCATCGTGATAATTAACAATCACGTCAATGCTTAAATTTTTATTATTTTCCAAAGAATTAGTCTTTTTGAGACAACAACACAGCTGTTCTTGTTACTGATGCCGTTTATAGCAATATCACAGTGGTTAAGCAAGTGGCTCAGGAACTTGACTAGATACACAAACACATTTAACAAATATCCGCTTTTTCAGCTATTTTTCAGCTATTTTTCAGCTATTTTTCAGCTATTTTTCAGCTATTTTTCAGCAATTTTTCAGCAATTTTTCAGCTTTATGTTAACAAAATGAAAGTTATTAATGGTAAATTTTAACAACCGATTCACAGCCGAGATACGCTTTGGCTTTGATTGGCTCGATAGATAATAACAACCATAAACATAAATAAAAATACAGGAAGAATGAGAATGAAAATTTTAACCCCTTTGGCGGCAACAATCGCCATTGCTTTGTCGGCATCCTCTTTTGGTGCCATGGCAGCCAACAGCAGCCCTTCGTTTGTCAAAGGTGAGCTGGGTCTGGCGACTTCGGCTACGACAATTTCAACCCTCAAACAAATCTTGTCAGCTCAATCTGAGTATGCTTTGAACGGTAATGAAGATTTTTCTGTGAAGCAACAATGGACAGATGAGCTTGGCAAACGTCATACCCGTTTAAACCAAACCATCAACGGCCTTAAGGTGTATGGCGCCAGCATGATTGTTCACGCTGATTTGGCTGATGCCAATGCACCAGCCAGTGCTCAAGCGAGCATCTATGCAGTTTCAGGTCGACTGGCGGTGAACAACGCGGCGGCACTTGGTGTTCAGTCACTCAAATCGATGGGTAAAGTGATGCAACTGGCGTCAGAGCTGGGTCAGGTAGAAGGCAAAGCTGAACTTGCTTATGTCTATCTGCCACTGCGCAACGAAACGAAACTGGCCTGGAAGGTCGAAGTGATTTATAACAACGGCGGTGATAATTTTGGTCATGACGCGATTTTCTATGGTGTTAATGACATGCAATTGCTGACTCGCCATGCCAAAATGCATCGCACTAAAAACTGGAAGACTTATGACCTAAACAATGCTTCCCACACATCTGGGTCGGGCACATTATTGTGCAGAAAAACCCAAAGCTGTGGCGATGCATCGGCACAACGTGCCCATGACGGTGCATCTTCTGTTTATGACTTCTACAACAATCGCTTTGGTCGCAAGAGTGTCGACAACAATGATTTAACCCTCAAGTCGAGTGTTCATACCGATTTCGAGCTGAATAACGCTTATTGGTATAACGGACAAATGTTCTATGGTGACGGCGACGGTTCACAGTTCAATGACCTGACACTGGCCCATGATGTTATCGGTCATGAACTGACTCACGGTGTGACTGAAAATACCGCCAACCTGATTTATGCCAATGCATCAGGTGCCTTAAACGAAGGCTGGTCTGATATCCTCGGTGCCGCTTCTGAGTCTTACAGACTGGGCAGTACTCAGCCAGACTGGAGAATAGGTGAAGAAGTGATGGCCTCAGGTGGCGCTTTACGTTACATGAAAAACCCGACTCAGGATGGTTACTCAACAGACTGGTATCCGGATCGCATCCCGTTTGTTTCTAACCCAAGCAACCAGAACGACCAGGGCGGTGTTCATGGTAACTCCGGTATCGCCAATCTCGCCTTTGCGTTGAGCGTTGATGGTGGTTCACCCCCTCGTGTCAAATCATCTTCTAATGTGCCAAAACTGGGTTTGGCCAAAGCAGAACAGATTTTCTATCGTGCATTGAACACTTATATGACTCAGAGTTCTGATTTTTTTGATGCTAGAACAGCAACTGCACAGTCTGCACAAGACCTTTATGGTGCCACTGAAAAGACAGCTATCGAAACTGCATGGTGTGCTGTTGGTGTTGGTGCCTGTCCAGGCACAGGAGGTGGTGGTGGTGGCAACACCCTTGAAAATGGCGTAGCAAAAACAGGCTTGGCTTCAAGTTCTGAACTGACTTACACCATGGCAGTGCCAGCAGGTGCGACTAATATCAACTTTGTTATGAGCGGTGGTTCAGGTGATGCTGATTTGTATGTCAAGTTTGGTTCAGCACCCACTGACAACAACTGGGATTGTCGTCCATATAAAGGTGGTAACTCCGAGTTGTGTTCAATGACGCAGAACGGTGGTACTTACCATGTACGTCTTGCAGCTTACAGCGCTTTTTCAGGTGTTAGCTTGACGGGTAGCTACTCTGGTGGGTCAACGGGTCCTACGCCAATCAATGATACAACCAGCAACATCTCAGTATCACAAGGTTCATGGAAGCACTACACTCTGGCATTGGTAAGCGGTTACGACAACATGACTGTTACTACCTCTGGTGGTTCAGGTGATGTTGACCTGTTCGTTCGCCACGGTTCGCAACCTACCAGCTCAAGTTGGGACTGTCGTCCATACAAAAATGGCAACAGCGAAACTTGTTCATTCAACAACCCGGCGTCTGGCACATGGCACATCAGCCTGAACGGTTACAGCACGTCTTCAGGTGTTACTTTGAACATTACTGCCACGCCGTAGACCAAACGCACAAACCCGTTAGTTAAAAGCTAAAGGTTAAAAATTAAAAGGCGCCAATTAAGGCGCCTTTTGTGCATGGATGCACTTATCCTCGAACGCACATGGATGTGCTTATTAGAGCAACGCAGGACGCAGTTGCCGATGGATGTGCATGTTCGGGGGTTTCAACATTTTTTAACTTATTTTAACGTAAAGCAAAGGGTGTCGGGTTACTAGTTCGATAACCAAAAATGTGACAAGGAAAAGCTCTAACCATGGGCTCAATTGTGAAAAGCGTAACATATCCACCTTTTGATAAAATTAGTTAACTGGATTATGACGCACCGATCTTAGTTATTGAATCAGACACCCGCCCCCTATTGGCTTACGTAATTGTTGCAAAAAGTTTGGGTTATCCTCAAAGCTGCTCATGTGAATGGACCAGATCTGGCGTAAGGCCTAATAGAGGTTTACAACATCAACTTTAAGTATTACATTTGATGTTGTTTGCAATACAAGAGGCGACTTATGAAAACAGATATGATAACTGTACGGATCAATCACGATATCAAAGTGCAGTTTGCGGATGTATGTGAGGACATCGGATTAACCCCTTCTCAGGCAATCAAATTATTCACCAAAGCAGTCATTAACTATGGTGGCATCCCATTTGAATTAAAACGTAAACAACCCAACTTGATAACACAACAGGCAATGAAAGAAGTTGATGAAGGAAAATTGCACAAAGCCAATTCAACCAAAGACCTTTTTGAAACGCTTGGCGTAGATATTAATGATGCTTGAAGTCAACTATGCGACACAGTTTAAAAAAGACTTTAAAAAAGTAAGAAAATTACCACTACCAGATTTAAAATCGCTGTTTGATATCATATTTACGTTGGAAAACGAACAGCCGCTTCATATCAAATATAAAGACCATGAACTGACCGGGGATTGGTCAGGCTTTCGTGAATGCCACATTAAACCTGACTGGTTGCTGATTTATAAAATCAAAAATCGACAATTAATACTCACCCGTTTAGGTTCACATAGTGAGTTATTCTGACTAGTCAAAGGGGTCGAGCCTCCTTTTCCTGATCCGCTACCAAACGACTTGCACCCCTTCACCTTAAAATTATCCCCTTAAAAGGTTAGGTATTTAATCAAATAATGTGGGCAGTCAGTTTTGCCCACATTATTATAAAGCTGCGCAGCAGATTTATCAAAGCTCGGCTTTTATCGACTTATAATAAGCAATCAAACTCGCCGTAGAACTGTCGTGCTCACCGACTTCGACATCATGGTTTATCTCTTTTTGAATCTTCTCTGCCAATGGTTTAGCCAGCTCGACGCCCCATT
>JABSOG010000488.1 GCA_013216025.1 Algicola sp.
CTGATAAACAGGCCCATTACTTCGCCACGGGTGCCGCCGATGGCGCGAATGGTGCCGATCTCTTGCGTGCGTTCCATAACAGCCATGACCATGGTGTTAACGATACCTAGCAAGACTATAGCCAAAACAATTATCTGTACGACGAAGAAAATTCCGTCAAACAGGTTAACTACTTCGTGGTAGTAATCTGCCAGATCGCTCCAACTGCGCAGTTCCAGTGCCAGTCCTTGCTTTTGGAACACTTCGGATAACAAAGCCATAACTTCGTCGGTGTGTTTTGTGTCATTAAGCAACACCACCAGACGGGTAACACCTTCGGTATACATTAATTCTTGTGCGTGTTGCAGGTTCATTCGCATAAAGCGGTTATCTACTTCACGGATGCCAGTGGAAATTGCGCCAATGGCAGTTACATCTCGGGCGTCAAAACTTCCATCTGCCGTTGTCGCCATCAGAGTCAGCGATGCGCCGACAGAAAGGTTTAACGATTTAAATAGGCCGTCACCAATCAACGCACCGTCAGTGTCTTCTTCAAACAGATCTTCACCAGCGGTTAATTTGACAGCAGAGCTTAACAACGCTTCTTTTTCCGGGTTGATGCCTTCAACAACCACGGCCAACGATCTACTGCCGTCGGTTAATAGGCCAGTAAAGTTCAATCTTGGCGTAACCAGTTCAACCTGTTCAAGTTCTTCAACCAATTTGGTGACTTTTTGCAGAACTTCGGCATCAATCAGATATTCTTCTGGTTGTTGACTACCAAACTGATTAAAGCCCTGCTGATAAATTTGGATATGGCCGAGCTGCGAGCGGATCACGCCTTCACGCATACCTTCGTACATGGAGGCAAAGAAGCCGCCCATAAGAATAAGGCTGATCACCCCAAACTGGATCGCCAACAAGGTGATAAAGCTGCGCCGACCGTTACGCAATACGTTCAATAAAGCCAGTTTTAACCTTAACATGTCTTAGCCCTTATCTTTTATTAGTGTTGCTGCCCGTTCAGACCAGGGCACAATGTTTTTGCCGATCAGGGAAGTAAGTAGTTTGCGGCCATTGTTTTTTTGCTGATCTTTAATCAATGCCATGGCGTAGTAATAGTCGACCATTGCAGCAAACTTGTCATCGGTTTCGGGGGCGGCGGCATTTTTGATAAGGCTAAAATCTTCCACTGCCTGGCGGCCTTTACCCAAAAATGCAGGCATTTCGGCATAGGTAATACCGCGATACAAACGTACACCTAAGTGGTTGGGTTCGTTTTTCACGGCACGATCAAGATAACGACTGCCTTTTTTCGACAACAAGTTAGTTCTACCAAGATTATTCCGGAAAAATACAGCTTGCAGACAGGTCGCACTGCCATGCAACGCGGTCAGTTCATGATCGTCCGGACGGGTTTTTCGCATCACGGCGATCTCTTCAACTAGTTGCTCAAGGGTTTTCAGTTGACGATCTTGGCTATTCGCAAAATAAGTGTATCGGACAAACAATGCTAAACGACGTTTATCGATAGAGCTGTCGGCATTAATGTTGAGCGAATTCAATAATGCCTGACGCTCGGTATTCGTTGTAGGAACAATAGTCGGTTTGATAAAGTCGGCAGAGTTTAACGTCCTGCTTGTAACCACAGTTATGGTTTCACTTTTTTGGTGTTGTGCGGCCGATTCTGAACAGCCGCCAAGTGCGATCGTCAGCAATAATACGCCGATATTTTTAAATTTATTATCCAACTTTCTCTCCAGAGGCGATTTGATCTACCAGGTTTAAGTTTTGTAATTGCTCGTCTTTGACGATGTGACCGTCCTTTAATTCCAATATTCTCGATGCTCGGCTCAACACGAAATCGTGATGAGTGGCAAATAAAAAAGTTACGCCAGTTTCGCGATTGAGAGAGCCAAGCAGATCCATGATTTGCTTTGATGTTTCGGAATCAAGATTGGCGGTAGGTTCATCCGCCAGAATGATATCGGGTTTCGTGACCAGTGCGCGGGCAATTGCGACCCGTTGCATTTGCCCACCTGACAATTGGTTAGGACGTCGATGGATAAAATCCGCCAGACCCACCTGAGCTAGTGCCTGGGCGGCGCGGTCTTTAGCTTCATTATTGGCAATTCTTTGCAGTGACAGCGGGTATTGCACGTTTTCCAACGCGGTTAATACCGGAATAAGATTAAACGACTGAAAAATAAAGCCAATGTAATGGCTGCGTAATTGTGATTTTTGTTTGTCCGACAGTGAGCTTAACGCCTTGCCGTGGATAAACACTTCACCCTCGTTAGGATCATCCATTGCACCGATTAGGTTGAGCAGGGTACTTTTACCGCTGCCACTGGCTCCTCTGAGTACAACGAACTCACCTCTTTCAAGGGTTAAATCCAGTTTGTCGAGAGCAGTGATAGGTTTATTTCCTACCGGGAAATAGCGGGATACGCCCTTTAATTTGACCACAGCCATCACGAACCCTCCGTCAGCAGTTTGTTGGCCGCAGCCAGTTGGTGTAAAACAAGCGGCGGTTGCTTAGTCCCTTGAGACAGTTGCTGATATTCTGTCATGTAGTGGGCGGCCTTTTGTTGGTTGTCGCTGCCACCAGCATTGGCGTAGGCAATGCTCATGGTCAGTTTGAATTGCAGTTTTAATTCCAGTGGCGCGAAGGCACCCTGGTTAGCAAAATATTGTTTGAACCAAGCTTCGTCGATAAAGGCGGTGTCGAGACTGCAGTTGAGCAGGGCGGTAGGAGCAAACGTAGCCAACCGTACCATGCGAATTTCAAAGTTATGTGGCTCCATGGTCACAGCCCGATTCATTTCGGCGCAGGCCGAATACAGATGATAAAGCTTCCACAGTCCCATTAAAGGGTCGAACATGGCACCAGCCTGCTTGGCCTGGTTGCCGCTTAACCATGCTAAGGTAAGTGCATCCTGTTCGGATGCGAAAGATCCTGTTAACAATTGCCCGGCTTCATCAATTTGATTATGCAATGAATACATTGAACCGAGTTGGGTTTGCAAGGTACTGTCATTAGGGTTTTGTACCAGCTCGGCTTTGAGTTCTGTGACGAGCTTTTGCTCTTGCTGTGAATAAGGCACCATTTTGAAATCAATCGGTGCCGCGCCCATAAACCACGCGATAATATTGCCGATCAGCAAGTTTATTGAAAGTAAAACCAACAGTTTTTTCATATTTAGCCTCAAAATGTGTAGCCTAAAATAAGCCATTACATGGTTAGCCGCCCGCCAATGCTGTTCAAGTTAACAGCAGTCTTTTACGGGCGATACAGGGGGTCAGACTTCTACTGAAGACTCTACCAATTGCTCGTCCATTTGTGACAAGGTGGTGTGTTCGTCGAAAGTCAGGGCATCCGGGTCGGTGACATCGGGGTACAGCTGCTCAACAATAAGAATCACTTCAACAATATTCAATGAATCAACACCCAGCTCACCTAAGGGGGCATCAACATCAACGTCGTCTTTGTTAAGCATTTCTGCGATCTGTGCTTTTAGTGCTGGTAATGTTTGACCTAGTTCTATCATAATATTCTCTACTTTTTTAAGTTAATGTCTTTAGACGTTTTTTAGTTATTTTTTAATATCGTTATATTTATAGCTAAATCAATTTAAGCGGCCCGGATGAAATCGAGCCAAATAATCAAAGGTCAGCAGTATCACGGATAATTGCTCGACCCGGCGAGGGAGGTCTGTTTGGCGTCTGACCAAACGGGCGGTAATCGCCGGATTTAGGTTGAACAGCTTGAGGGTGTCGGGTTCTCCAACATGAAACAAACGCTGCATGGCATCATAGATATTGGCCAGACTAACTTGTTGTAATGAAAAATAGGCTGTAGGTTGATTGTCAGCCTGCATCACCAGGTTCATGAGCTGTTTAGATCCTATATATGGATTGATCAACGTTTTACCGTGATGTTGGCAAATACGCTGCAATATTTGGCACCAGGCGGGTATAACATAATGCAGATCAAGCCATTGACTGAACGACAAGGATTCGCGCTGTTCGTTCTGCGCCGCTTCAAAAGCAGTAGTCAGCAGCAGCTGAAATTTTTCCAGCTGGTCGTGCTGTTTTAACAATGGAGGTTTTAAAATGCCTTTGCACCAGCTGTAGCCCTGGTAAAATGATCGTTCATCAATGATATTTCGGGCAGTGAGCCAGCTGTCGTCAAGCAGTAGGCTGTTGGCTTCACTGGCTTGCACTATGCTGTCAAAATGGGCAAGCGTCACATCCATAACCGGTTCACCGAGGCGATGGGCCAACGATGGAATCTGGTTGAACAGCTCTGTTAAATCAATGTCGTCAGTAACTCGGATGGCTATCGGTTCGGCAGTCGGCTGATTATTGTCTTGTGCCAGTATCAGTTGTTCGGCATGAGACAACCTGGCCTGATGGCTCAGTTTGATACTTTGCTGCAATTGCCAGATCAGGGTTTCGCCACTTTGCAATTGGCTGATATGATCAAAGCAGGTATTTTTTCCTGCAAGCGGCCCCAGAGTCAGTGCCTGTAACAATTGCGCCTGATTTAGCGTCCCCTCAACCTGATGACTTAAATGACTTAAATCGGTAGCCAGAGAAAGACCGTTATGCTGTTGATAGTACAAGGTAAAGCTGGCACGAGCACTACTGGTCACCAGTAGTTGTTCTCCATTAAGCCAAACTAATACATAATCGCCGCAAAGGTGTTTATTCACCTTGTCGCCCCAACGTTTGAGTGCAGCATTAAGCAAGGCTTGTTGATTGCCGCTTTCAATTTTGAGTTGTGCACAGATGGCTTGTTCATTGGTCAGGTAACCGTTGATGTAACACTGCTCTTGTTCAAAGCCTTGCAGCTCTTGTTGATTAGGCAATTGCTGATCGGTTAACAGCAGTCGGAACAAACAACCTTGCTTGTTATATTTACTCATCCTACTTGCT
Source organism: Algicola sp. (assembly GCA_013216025.1). Taxonomy (GTDB): domain Bacteria; phylum Pseudomonadota; class Gammaproteobacteria; order Enterobacterales; family Alteromonadaceae; genus JABSOG01. Next base: position 4,921 of record JABSOG010000488.1, read on the forward strand.
CTACCAAGTGTTCTTCTTGTGCTTGAGGCACTGCTGATTTTACCCAACGCTGAGCCAACCATTGCGGCAGAACCCGAGCGGCACCGCTGAGCACTGACATATGATTGAGCTTGGGCAGCATATACACTTCTTTATCCAGCGTTGGTGGCAAATGCCATTGCGCAACTGTGGGTAAAAATGAAGGATGCAGGATTTCATCTGATTCGCCGCAGATTAAGACGATGGGTACCTTGATCTGACGGAAAGCTTTGCTGTATTTGGCTATTGATACCGAGGCCATTAGGTTAAACGAATAGTTGAGCACCCGGCCTTCAAGTGCTGCCATTTTGGCTGAACCGGGAAAACGCATTACCGTGCGATGACGTAAAAAAGGCAATACCAGAGCCAGCAAAAACTTGCGATTATTCATTTTGGGAATGTGCTTGAGGCTACTTTCCGGTGCTGGATGATAACCGGGTTTCTTACGCCAGTAATTCATCATAAAGCTTTTCTTGCTGCCGGGGGCATCAAAACGCAACGGCTCTAGGGTGTTACTGATCGCAGGGGCGATAAAATAACAACCTGAAAGCTTGTCCTGGCCATATTTCTCAATATAACGCAGACACACCACCGAACCTGATGAATGCCCTCCGAGGATCAGCGGTAGCGGCTGTCTTTGTTCAAACCAACTGATAGTGTCACTGATGTCATCTTCAAGTTGTCCGACATAATCGCAAGTGCCCGGCGTACCTTCTGAGTTACCATGACCACGCCAATCGCAAAGTATCACCTCAAAGCCGCTTTTTACACAGGCTTTGGCGATGTTGGCATAACGACGGCTGTTAAAGCTACCGCCATGTAGAAACAGTAGGCGGGCATAAGTGTCGAGCCCCTCTTCTGGGCAGTAGCGATGACAAGCTAGTTTTGCACCGTCTCTGGCCTGGATCATAAGCGTATTCATCAGGCTTCGCACATTTCGCTGGCTTCGAGTCTGACCGGGTGGCTCGGATCCATGATATCCAGCGGTTGCTGTCTAGCATATTGCAGGAATACTGACACGAAGCTAGTTTGGTCAATGTATTCCTGTTGATGCATCCAGATACCGTTGGCGGTTTTCTTTATTTTCTTCAATTGGTCGGCATCGGCTGTATTGTCGACTATCGTCACTTCTACTATTTCATCGCGAAACGATGCTTCAGTGATTTTGACCGAAACCGTGTGGTCTGAGGTTTGCTGCAATTCTTGGGTGAGGTTATGACTCATGGTAATCAGCAATTCCGGTATCTGGTCACGACCGAATGTTGGTTTTTGCAGAATCATTGGCAGATTCAGGGCATTTTTCACTATACGTCGGCGACCAAATTTGGGTAACCCTAACTTGGAACCCGTCACAATGGCAAAACACTCGGTAAACAATTTCACTCGCAAGTCAATGCGGTAACCGTCTTTACCTTTTTCACCCATCTTGTAAATATAATATTTGTACAGGTCGGCACCTGTCTCAAAGAAGCCTTCGTTGTTACGCACAAAAGCGCGTTTTTCATTTTGTAATATTGCCAGCGCT
>JABSOG010000489.1 GCA_013216025.1 Algicola sp.
GATGACCATGGATGGTCGAATCGCTCTTTCACATCCATGTGATCGCGAAATACCGTACATCCTGTACATATGTCGCAGGATTATATCCATGGATGGATTGTATCCTCGCAATGCAGGATGCATATTGTGAGGGCATGGATGAGCAGGCGCGACTAGACCGTTATTCATTGGTAAGATTTTAAAAGCCCGGCATGTGTCGGGCTTTGTTGTTGGGGGGGGGTCTAGTGATAACCTCTATTTGTAGTGTGCATTCAAGGCAGCCGGGCCGCTTGTTTTCTCAGCCCTTCAAATATCGCCTGACTGATATGAGCAGGAAAATCGTCAGGTAGTATTTTGGTTACCTGCTCAATCACCTTTGCAGTTTTTTCTTTCATATCAGCCATCATCTCGGTGACCATTGCCTCAGGAAAGCCGACTTTCTTTGCCGTACTGTAAAAGTGTCTTGGTTGGACTCTCGACCAGCGATAATGTTTAGATTTGCCTGTTAACGCCATGGCCATCTTGAGTTTTTGTTTGGGAAAGTTGGGGTTCAGCACAGGATACGCCGACATAATGTCATACAGCGGGGTTAATCGAAAACCACTGCCTTGCTCGATAAAAGCGCTGAAGTTTTTTGCGTGCCCGTCAATGGCAGCCAATAACCAAAACAGGATTTGGGCTTTAAAAAACAATTTCCTGTCTTCGATTGGTTGTTGTGAACCCAATAAAAATGCCATGATTGGCGCGATGCCCGGGCCTCCATCCGATTCATATTTGTTGGCAGGTGCTATGCCTAACGCTTGGCACATATCTTCTTGTGGCAGTCGCATAAGCCAACTGCCGTCTTTCGACCACCGCCTATCAAACCGTTCTACCGCAAGAACCTTATTGTCGCCAAAATGCAAGATTTCGCTTTTGCAGACCGGTAAGCCATAGGCCTGTGCTATGTGCAAACACAACCATTCATTCTCACAGCTTTGGCTTAAATCAATATCTTGGTGGGCTAGCTCGCCAATGGGCAGTTTGAGTATATGGCTTGTTGGTGTGCTGCCCAGCGGTAAGTGCCACTGGTTTTGATACCAAAGTAGGCCTGTCTTTTCTTGCGCACCTGCATTGACAGTGAAATGGCTCTGGCACCTGTTCGTGTCAGCCAAGTCGTTTGATAACAGAAACTAAGCCCGCCTCCTTTAAGCTTGCATAATGTGCCGACAATAATACCGTTCATTGCAATATTAAGTGTATCCACCAATTACCACTCCTCTTGCCATTGTTTTTCAGGTGCTGCTGGATCCTGCGCTTTGGCTGTACGAGGGTTAATGGCCAACTCCAGATCAAGTGCTGCCAAAAGTTTAAACAAGGTTTCCAACCGGGTACCGTTTGGTGAATTTTCAAAAGCAGAAATCGTTGTTTGTTTAATCCCAACAGAGGCAGCTGCGTCACTTTGACTTAACTGTTGCTGTTTGCGTTGATCACGCAAAATATTGGCGAGCATCTGTGGTGAGGTGATTTGCATTGATTGTGCCTTTAGTCAGCTGAACATTAGCCCTTATAGCGGATAATCTTAAATTATCCTCTACAGGGGATAAAGTCAAGTTTATCCCCTTTGGCGATTAAAATTGCTGACCGAGATCAGGTCACCTTGCGAGCCAGCTCATCTTCAAACTCAAACCAATTGACATGAGTATCCCAATAAACATGCGCTTTGGGCTGTAAATCTACCTTTGAGTTAATATTGGCCCGCACCACATGAATTTCGCCCGGCCAGCGTGATGAGCGAAAAAACAATGTTGAGCCGCATTCATGGCAAAAACCACGCTGGGCTTGGGGCGTTGAAGCATACCAGCGCAATGCACCATCGCTGGCTGATATTTGCATTCGCTGTTCATTAAACCCAACCCAGGTGACAAATGCTGCGCCATGGGCTTTTTGACAAAGTGAGCAGTGGCAATGGGCACTCCAAAGACTAGGCGGTTGATAAGTAAAGGTGACTTCACCACATAAGCACGAACCGTGAATGCTATTCATATATTTGTTCTCAACGATTTAAGGCAGAATGTAACTTACAGGTTATGCACAATTCAGCATTTTTGACAACTTATAGGGGCAACATTAATGGTCCAAAACACCAAAGAACCCGCCGATTGCACAGGCATGAAAGATATCAGAACTGAAATCGATGCCATGGACCGTGACATAATCGCCATTCTCGGCAAACGCTTTGAGTATGTTAAAGCAGCGGCCAAGTTTAAAACCTCCGAAACCTCGGTAAAAGCACCCGAACGATTTGCTGCAATGCTTGAGCAGCGTAGGGAATGGGCGAAAGAGAAGGGTTTGAGTCCTGATGCGATTGAAAAGATGTATCGTGACTTGGTTAATCATTTTATTAATGAAGAGATGGTGAAGTGGCGGGGAGAGAAATAGGTTAGAGGGCGTCAAAACACCTTGCCCCAGACTTTTGACCCCCAGACTTTGCATCAGTCGGGCCTGTGTGAAATTTATTTGGCAACTGTAAAAATGACAGTAAAAAAATAGGGGTCAAGTCATTTGATCATTAAAACTATTCCTTATTCGATTTTTTAACGCTTAAAAATTATAATATTCATTAAGTTACAACATTACCGGACAATGGTTACGCCCCTTCAACCCTTAAAACCAACCAAAAACCCAACAAAAAAAGTTCATTTAATAGACAGTTTCATTCAGTTGACTTACAATTCATACAGTGCTGGTTTTAAATGCAGTATTAGGTGCTTATTTTATAATAGTACGGTAATCTGGGTGGGTGTATGCCAAGAATTGTTGAGTGGAAGTTTGAAGAATTTTTTTGTGGCGATATTCGTTCACAGCTGTTGAACTTTTCGATAGATGACCATGAATTTGTAATGGTTTTCACTCATCTGAATGAATTCAATGATGATGAAACTATTACTGAATTGTCTAATAAAGCTGGCTTTGCTGTTCCAGCAAACAGTTATGATGTAAACAGTATGCAGATCGTTTAAACTTGCAAGTTGTAAGTGGTTTAGGAGAAGAGGGTTTAGATTATGCGTGTAAAACATCAAAATACTAAAACTCGTGCCCGTAAAATTGAAGGCATGAAAAAGATTCGCGCGGCTTATTTGGAAGCCAAAGCGCAAGGTAACGTTAAAATGTACAAAATCTCTGTCGAATAGATTCCACGTTAATAGTCATCACATCTTAAAAAGCCTGAATTTCATCAGGCTTTTTTATTGGCTGGCACACTCAAAATAACCAATTATCCGCTTTTAGCACAACTCGGGGCGTTATTGGGTTCACTGACCATTTTTAAACCGCATCACAAAGCGGCTGGTTTGGCGACCGGGAATATCCCAAATTTCCTTCGCTTTATCATCCGTGCTGTTTTGTAAAATGGACAGCTCACCGTCAAGGGTAAATCCGGCTTTTTTCATGTCGGCCTTAACCCGCTGCGGGTCGATTCGGTGCAGGGTGTTACCAACACTGGCCGGTGCGCCCTTAACCGCTTCATGATCAACAATGGCGACAGTACCACCGGGTTTGAGGAATTTTTTAAACTTGGCCAACACCTTAGGCACATTGATTATTTCAGTCTCGCTAAAGATATAATAAAAATCGTGATAACCGAGAATGATGAAAATGGTATCAAGCGAATTTTCGGCCAAATCCAGCGTATTCAACGAAATATCAATACGTTCGGCATTACTCAGGCGTTTGCCGCCATCGAGCCGTTTGGCCAGTTTGCTGCCGTAATATTTCAAAAAATGCTTGTCGTTATGAATGATGACTTTGCCCTGCTCACCCACCACCCTGGACAACATTTCAGAGTAATAACCACTGCCTGCCAGCACATCAAGCACCGTACTGCCGGGTTTAATGTCAAAGTAGTTCATGATGGCTTCGGGTTTTCTTTTGGCGTCGTCTTTGGCGTCACCGGCTGGTCTGTCCGGGTGAGTAATGGCTGCCTTGATGGCTTGCTGTGATGCCTTGTCGGCAAAAGACGGGTTGGCCAGTAACAAACTGCTTGCCACGAGCATGGCTTTAAAGGGTGAAAACTGCATTGAAAATCCTTAAGTAAACAATCAATTGATCAGAGCGATCATTGTAGCGTTGAAATCAGGACTTGCACACCGATGCGATGGGTTACTGAATCTGATGCCTATGGTCTCAACATTCGCCTGCTGCTTGATATTTCGCAGCTACTATGGGATTGTTCACCTCAAAGGCTCAAGATGACAATTGTACGTTACATGGATAAAGACTAAGCCGATGACAAAACAAAGTAAATTCATCAGCGAAGATGAATATTTGGACGATGAGATCACTTTCGAATCCATTGACTTAACCCTACCCGTAGCAGAGCTTTACCATCGAGTGGTCAATCAGGATATGACAGAATGGCTCGAAAGCCAGCGTCTTAAATAAGCAGGGATGGTGCATGATTTGACGATGCGTGAGTAAAACGGGAGGAATTAAACCAAAAAAAACCCAGACAGTCGTCCGGGCTGGGTGTTTAACCTGCTCAGGGATTTACTGAGAAAGAACCAGTGGTTGCAGCGTTATTTTGGCATTGGCACTGGCACCATAATAGTTGGTGTAAGTGCTGTTTTTCAATAATGTATAGAAGACATCCACGTAATCATCATTGTTGACGAACCAGTCTTCAGGCATGGCTTTGATCAGTTCTGCGGTCAGTTTGCCCAGCACAGACAGACCCTGCACGGTTGGATCAGGAATGATGGCCATGATTGCAGCGGCTGTTTCTGCCAGTTTAATTGCCAATTCTTGGTAGTTGGTATTGTCATCGTGTTCCATCAGGATCATATCAGCCGCATTCCAACGATAGCGTTCCCAGTAGATCACTATTTGGTTAGGGTAGTAAGTGGTGCCATCGTGATCCAGGTAAGGCATTTCAACCACATCTAATATCGGGTCTGCTCTACTGGCGTCAATACCCGTCACCACCCCATACACTTCGGCACTACCTGAAATCCAAGGTTCGTGATCGTCTTTTAATGAGATTGTTTTTAATACCGAGGTTTCAAGTGTTGTGCTAGCCGACGTGGTCGGTGCCTCTGCTGTGACCACTTGTTTGCTTAGCGCAGTGCCATTACGATAGGCAGCAAAAATCGCTTTCATTTGGGCAATACCCACTTTCATATCGGTTTTTGCATTGATATCAATAACAAAGACAGGACGGGTTGGCATTTTATCTATTTCAAGTAAATGACTGTTGCCGTTGCTGTCAAAGGCTTCAATATATTGCCATTGAGATTCGTCACCGGCCGGTTCGAAAGTAAATAATGGTGCCACACCCTGATTAAAGGTGCTCAGCATACTTTCGTCAGCCAGACGTAGTTCAACCAGACCCTCAGTATTGGCCGGCAACCCCTTGGCTTTAATCACTTCGCGTTTGAACTGGTTGAACTCAGTTAAATCGAGTTTGCCAGCTGACTTGCTCAGATCATGTAACGAAACAGCTTGATTTGTTTGGTTAATCAGCTCGGACAGCAGCGGTTTTAATTGCTGATATTGACGGGCAATATCAAGTGCGGTGGCTCTTTTTAACTGACTGAAATCGATTTTTAGCTGCACTCTTGCTGATTGTTCGCCAGCATCGGGGATTAACAGCAACTCTGCTGACGTCGCTTTTGCCGTACTGTTAAAAGAAAACGCACTCAACAGGAGTGTGCTCAGCACTGCGATAGATTTTTTATTAGATAACATGGTTTTTTAACCTTTCTTATAGTTTTAGATTTTGTCATAACACAACTTGTACTTTGTGCTAATTCGGTGACAGGATAAAACCTAATACGGTTAATGTAAATAGTTTAAGATCATGATTTTTACTTTTCAATATAAAATATTGACTAAATAGTCAGTTTTATATATGTTTATTAACCTCTTATTGTGGCCGTATCGCGCTGTTAGATCCAACTTTAAGCTTTGTAACTATTATAATTGACCTAACGGTCAGTTTTATTTTGGTTTTTTTAGATTGCATGTGGATATACAGAAACCTTAAAGTCTGGGGGGAATCGCTGGTAACCGCCATTTTAAAGGCGCGGTTTTAGACCACAATAACAATCGCCTAATCGTTACCAATAGTGACAACGATGCCATAGAGGCCGTCAATCTAAATTCCGGTGAAACGCCATTCTTTCGAAAATGGGTGTGAAGGGTGAGGGCACAGAGATCACTGGTCCAACGGATATTGCTGTCGATTGGCTGAACAATATTGCCTTTGTGAATAGTGGAGATAGGGGCACTTTGTACTCAGTCGATTTAAATACCGGTGAGCGAAAATGGATGCTGCAACCGATAAACCGACAATTATTTCAAAATGAATAAGTAAATAGCCCCTTTTCTTGACGGTTTACCGTGTTGAAAAGGGGCAAAGAAAACGAGGTGTTTCTAACCTGGGATCATTGTACCATCGATTCCTGGGACAAACGTACCGTCGC
>JABSOG010000490.1 GCA_013216025.1 Algicola sp.
CTCTGATTAAAGGTGCCAGCTCACAAGCTAGCGATTTAATCATCATTTTCAATCCAGCCTTGGCCATACAGTAGACAGTATGGCTCTTTAATGGACGATCTGCATGAATATCAACCAAGTTTATGATGTTTCCCTGATTTTTCGATAAATATGGCGCACAAAGGCAGCTCAAAAGGTAGGGCGCTTTCATATTGGTGCCTGTCAGGTCGTTCCAAGCCGCGATATCCGGCTTTGCATCGTCTGTTGGATAGAAGCTGGAGGCATTGTTGATGAGCAAATCTAGCCTGTTGAAACAAGCCATGGTGTCACCACAAATATCTCTCAAAGCTTTGTCGTCAGTAATGTTTCCCACTACAACTTTGGCTGAATCGGGTCTTATTTCATTGAGTGAATCGGCCAAAGTATTGGCTTCAAAAACGGAGTGGTGGCAGTGAATAACGACATTATATTGTTGCTTGTGCAGCTCAATGGCGATTTGTTTGCCTAGCCGCTTGGCCGCACCGGTAATTAATGCCACTTTTAATACTCTTTTGGACGTTCTTTTCGATGCGGTTTTGGCCGGTTCTTCTGGTTGATTTGGCATAGTATTTATACTGTTGAGATTTTTGCTGATTATATCCCACTTTTATCTGGCTCGGGGGCAATTATTCGTTGAATAGTGTCAACGATTTGCTATGATGTTTTTCCTGTTTGCCGCAAGGTCGGCAACACAATTGATTTTACAAAACACCCCTTTGGGTGTTTTGTTGTCTCTACCGAATAAAAATACTTCACAACATGCGATACTTAGTACGTGTCGCCACTGTTATATTAAGGAAAAATCATGCCAGTAATTACACTGCCCGATGGTAACAAACGCGAATTCGATAATCCAATATCCGTAATGGATGTGGCCCGTGACATCAGTCCGGGGCTGGCAAAAGCGACGATTGCTGGACGCGTTAACGGCAAGCGAGTCGACGCTTGTGACTTGATTGAAGAAGATTCTGATTTGGCTATTATTACCGCCAAAGACGAAGATGGTCTTGAGATCATTCGTCACTCTTGTGCGCATTTAATTGGTCATGCGGTCAAACAAATGTGGCCTGACGCCAAAATGGCCATCGGTCCTACCATCGATAACGGTTTTTATTACGACATCGATATGGAACACACCATCACTCAAGCGGACCTTGATGCCCTTGAAAAGAAAATGAAGGCGTTGGTTAAGCGCAATTATCAGGTTGTAAAAAAGGTTGTCACTTGGCAAGAAGCCCGCGATGTGTTCGAAACTCGTGGTGAAAGTTACAAAATTGAAATTCTTGACGAAAACATCAGTAAAGAAGATACCCCGGGTTTGTATCATCACGAAGAATACGTTGACATGTGTCGCGGCCCTCACGTACCTGCAATGAAGTTCTGCCAGTATTTCAAGATTCAAAAAGTGGCCGGTGCTTATTGGCGGGGTAATTCAGACAACAAAATGCTACAACGCGTTTATGGCACAGCATGGGCGGATAAAAAACAGTTGGCCGCTTATTTAAAACGTCTTGAAGAAGCAGAAAAACGTGACCACCGTAAAATTGGTAAGGCCCTTGACCTGTTCCATTGGCAAGAAGAAGCGCCGGGCATGGTGTTTTGGCACAACGATGGCTGGAGCATTTTCACTGAAATCGAAGCCTTCATGCGGATAAAGCAGCGCGAGTATGATTACCAAGAAGTTAAAGGCCCATTGATGATGGACCGAACCTTATGGGAGAAATCTGGACACTGGGAAAAATACGGTGAAAACATGTTTACCACCATGTCTGAGAAGCGTGAATATGCGATAAAACCGATGAACTGTCCAGGTCACGTGCAAATTTTCAAACAAGGATTAAAATCTTACCGCGATTTACCACTGAGAATGGCTGAGTTTGGTTGTTGTCATCGTAATGAACCCTCAGGTGCATTACACGGTTTGATGCGCGTACGAGGTTTCACGCAGGATGACGCGCATATCTTCTGTACAGAACAGCAAGTTCAGGCAGAAGTCACCGATTGTATCAAAATGGTATACGATATCTATAAGACCTTTGGTTTTGACAAAATTGAAGTAAAACTGTCTACCCGCCCTGAAAATCGCATTGGTGACGATGCAATGTGGGATGAAACCGAAGCAGCATTGGCTCAGTCACTTAAAGACAGTGACATTGAATTTAGTTGGTTACCGGGTGAGGGCGCGTTCTATGGTCCTAAAATCGAATTTACATTGCATGACTGTTTAGGTCGAGCATGGCAGTGCGGCACAGTACAACTCGACTTTGCATTGCCAGGTCGTTTGGGTGCCACTTATGTCGGTGAAGACAACGAACGGCACACGCCGGTAATGATTCACCGGGCGATTTTGGGCTCGCTTGAACGCTTTATCGGTATATTGATTGAAGAAAGTGCCGGACACTTTCCAACGTGGTTGGCGCCAAAACAAGTGGTTGTGATGAATATTACCGATAAGCAGGCTCCATATGTGCGCGAATTGGTTAAAAAGTTAAAAGAAAGTGGATTTAGAGCGATTCAGGACTTGAGAAATGAAAAGATAGGCTTTAAAATTCGCGAGCATACATTAAAGCGCGTTCCCTATTTGTTAGTTGTCGGTGATCAAGAGGTCGAATCCAAACAAGTAGCAGTCAGAACACGCAAAGGTGATGACCATGGTCAAATGGACTTATCAGCGTTTATTGACAAATTGAACCATGAAGTCAGTAATCGGTTATAACCGATTATAGGCACTTATAAGCTCTTATAAAGAACTAAGCATTAAAGAACCAAACAGTAGCAAAACATAAATGGTGAAGTGGCGATAACAAAAAACAGTTCATTTCACCCAATTGAAATAATTTCGGAGGAATACACCATTAGAGGCGGAAAAAGAGGTCAACCAGATACCAAGAAAGATCGGATTAACGAAGAAATTACGGTTTCTGAAGTTCGATTGATAGGTGCCGAAGGAGAACAATTAGGCGTTGCTACTATAGATGAAGCAATGAAACTCGCAGCAGATGCCGGTTTTGATTTGGTAGAGATTAGCCCAACGGCAAAACCTCCCGTCTGTAAGGTAATGAATTACGGAAAATTCTTGTTCGAGAAAAGCAAGGCGCTTAAAGAACAGAAGAAGAAACAAAAGCAGGTCCAAATCAAGGAAATGAAATTTCGACCTGGCACAGATGAAGGCGACTATCAGGTAAAACTACGCAACCTGCGTCGCTTTTTGGAAGGGGGTGATAAAACCAAAATCACACTGCGTTTTCGCGGTCGTGAGATGGCACATCAGGAGCTCGGCATTAAGCTGTTAAATCGGATTAAAGAAGATTTGTCTGAATTAGCTTCATGTGAATCGTTTCCTTCTCGGGCTGAGGGTCGCCAAATGGTGATGGTACTCGGTCCAATCAAGAAGTAATTGGGTTTTAAAAGTAATTAAACCCGTTGTCGTGATTAACAGTAGTGTTGAACGACAATGGGTTTTGTTCACCTTAATTGCATAATTTAAACTTTAACAATGCGGAGTTTTTGACATAATGCCAAAAATGAAGACACACAGTGGTGCTGCTAAACGTTTTAAGAAAACCGGTTCAGGTGGTTTTAAGCGCAAACAGTCTCATCTTCGTCACATCCTGACCAAGAAAAGTTCTAAGCGAAAGCGTCATCTACGTAACAAATGTTTAGTAGATAAAGTCGATGTACCGTCAGTAGCACGTATGTTGCCAAACGCATAACCTTAGGAGAGATTGAAAAATGCCAAGAGTAAAACGCGGTGTACAAGCACGTGCACGACATAAGAAGGTCCTCAAACAAGCCAAAGGTTATTACGGCGCTCGCAGTCGCGTTTATCGCGTTGCGGTTCAAGCAGTAACCAAAGCAGGTCAGTATGCTTACCGTGACCGTCGTCAACGTAAGCGTCAGTTCCGTCAGTTGTGGATCGCTCGTATTAACGCAGCAGCACGCACCAACGGTCTTTCTTACAGTCGTTTCATCAATGGTTTGAAAAAAGCCTCTGTTGAAATCGATCGTAAGATTTTGGCTGACATTGCAGTTTATGACAAAGGTGCTTTCACAGCCCTAGTCGAAAAAGCAAAAGAAGGTTTGGCAGCTTAAGTCTTTTGATTTAACTGTTCAGATTAAAAAAGGCGCTACCCTCGGGTAGCGCCTTTTTTGATGCACACGGATGTGCGAATGTCGCGGGGGCATGGATGCCCAGGAGCGACTGTCCGCCCCTGCTCAATTACTGTCTGACCTTAATCAATTACCGTCCCCCCTTGCTCAATTACCGCCCCTACTCAACGACTGTTCAACCCCTGCTCAATTACTGTCCACCCCCTGAAAATATCCAGCAAATATAAACAGTAGCGAATTATTTCACCGTAAACTACGCTTTTGGGACTGATACCATCAGAATAACAAAGGTGAAAATAATGACAGATACAACATTGGTACCGTTAAAGAATAGCGCCATAGCTGAACTCAAAGGAAAAACAGCCACCGGGCAACCAGACCCTAATAGCCAACTTTCCATCGTGCTGGTGATTAGGCACAATCCGGCGCACGACCTCGACAGTCTGCTTGCCCAAGCCGATGCGCCGTTGGATGACGCCCAGTGGCGTCCGGCCTTTGCTGCAAACGAGCAGGAAATGAAACTGGTGGTAGATTATATTCAAGCCAATGGCATGACCATTGTCGAACAAAACACCGATGCGGCCTATATTGAAGCAAAAGCGTCGGTGAGTTTGGCCGAGAAAGTCTTCAACATAAAATTGGCCAATTTTGATATTTCAGGCGTTAAAGTCTGCGGTTACCAAGGCGACCTGATGGTGCCCGCCAATGTGGCAGCAGTACTGACCGATATTTGTGGCCTTCAATTGCACAGCCGCCTTACCCGAGCCCGCGCACCAGCCTCTAAAAGAACGGCCTCAGAAGCTGTTGGCAGGTTACCTAGTGAGGTGGCCGAGTTTTATCAATTTCCAGCGTATCAGCAAAGTGAGCAACCGTCATCTGTCGGCATTATTATTTGGAATGGCGGTTGTTGGAAATCGGATTTAGACACCTATTTTAACGATATTCTTAAACTTGACCCACCGCCAAAAATCACCCAAATGCGTGGCTATTCCGACGAGCTGCATTATGGCAAACCGGCTTCAAAGGAAAATATCGCCGCTATCGGCAGGTTTGAACCGGTTGTGCCCGAGTCGGAATATCTGAGCGCGCTGTCGTCATTTGAAATGACCATGGATTTGGAATTAGCCGGCTCGCTTGGAGGTGGCGCACCCGTTAAACTATATATTGGCGACGATGCTGATACGGGTATGGAGTCGATTGGTCAGTTATACATGATACTCGCTCAAATCTTACTTGAAGGCAAAGAGCGGCCCAGTGTTTTGTCGCAAAGCTTGATGGTCAGGGAGATGAAAAAATACCTGTTTATGGAATCCGTGTTAGCACTATTGACAAATCTGGGCGTTACCTTGTGTTACTGTTCAGGTGATTATGGCCAAGGCACTGTGCAGGGCTACCCCAATGCCAGCCCTTGGGTTTTGTCTTGTGGTGGCAGCAATATTACTGATTTAAGCCAAAGATCGTCCGAACTGGTGTGGAATGAAGCATTTCCTGCGCCTTATAATGAATGGGCCAGCCAGGGGGGCGAATCAAGCATCGTACCATTGCCAATCTGGCAAGAAGGTATTTGTCTGTCTACTGGACAGGGCGGGACCATCAAACATCCACTGACCATGCGTGGTGTGCCAGACGTGGCGGCCAACGCCGACCAAACGGATGGCATTATTCTTTGGGCAGGTGATGAGCCTGTTGATAGTGTCGGGACCAGCGCGGCAACGCCGACGATAGCTGCTTTGCTGGTGAGGGTTAATTCTCAACTGATCCAACAAACAGGACGAAATTGCGGCCATCTGACCAAACTATTGTATCAAGAACCCTCAATCAGGCAGACGTTTTTCGATATCAGCAAGGGCAACAATCATCTCCCCTCATCGGATACATTGCAATATCAGGCTTGCGAGGGTTGGGATGGCTGCACAGGTTGGGGTAGCCCCAACGGCGAGGCTTTGTTAACCGCGCTGGTGCAATACTACAAAGGGAAAGAGCACCAAAGCTAAGGCTAACCAATCACCGCTTCCAGTAAAAACAACACTGAATTGGGGGCGGTATCAAACTTTTGAATTTTCAGGCCTGCTGACTCGACCACATGATACCACTGCTCGGTGGTGCGCGAGGCGCCACCAAAGTTGACCAGCAGATTCAAGTCATTGGCGACCATGGACGGGTAAGCGGGGTGGTCAGCGCCGGGAATGCAAAAGTCGAGGATCAAAAGTTTGCTGGTCTGGTTAATGCCCGGTTTAAAATTTTTTAGGATATCGATGACCTGGGTGTCATCCCAAGTGAGCAGTACCCG
>JABSOG010000491.1 GCA_013216025.1 Algicola sp.
CATGTTGAAAAACTGGAAGTGAAGTGCCCCGGGCAGCCGGTGCTGTTGCGTGAACGCAACGGTTTCCTGAAATCTCACATTTGCACATGGATGTGCTTATTAGAGCAATGCATGGAGCAATTGCCGATGGACGTGAGTTTCAGGTGGTTCGACATTTCGACGATAACCAGCAATCAAGCCGCCTTCATGCTTTCAAGTATTTCGTAAAGCCCGGCTTCGTTGTGCTCTAGCTTTTCAGATATTTTATCTTCTTGATTGTGGTAGCGTTGCAAGACGGTAGGTTCACAGTTGGCGAGAATTTCGGGTTCAATATGCATTGTATCATCCACTAACGACAAAGGCTCAGGTCTTAGGTAACCGTTAAGTTTTACTTCAAAAAGTCCCTCGGTATGCAAATCCACACCCAACATCATCGACTGCGTTGCGCTGTCGTCGTTGGCTGAATAAACCGGTTTTTCGCCCAGACCCAGTTGCAAACGCAATTGCGCTTCGTCAACTTCATCTGAACCAACCGAATCGCTAGGCAAACAAAATTCGGCGTTATCTAACACGTTTTGTGACATCATCGCCAGCATCAACGAAAAATCGTTCGAACGGTTTTGTTTAACCGCTGTTGCCAAGCGATTACCCAGTTGAATTTCATTGACCAACAAATCTACGTTCTGCATATTAAAAAACCAATTAGATAGCGTTATTACAGTTATCGGCCAAACCCCTTATAAATTTAGCTTTTTTTACTTTACACCACCAATTATTTTGATATGAT
The DNA here is from genome assembly GCA_013216025.1 of Algicola sp. Taxonomy (GTDB): domain Bacteria; phylum Pseudomonadota; class Gammaproteobacteria; order Enterobacterales; family Alteromonadaceae; genus JABSOG01. Next base: position 767 of record JABSOG010000491.1, read on the forward strand.
GCAACTCGAAATGTGGAGGGGTTCCCGAGTGGTCAAAGGGATCAGACTGTAAATCTGACGGCTCAGCCTTCGAAGGTTCAAATCCTTCCCCCTCCACCACTTTTCGATTAAAGAATTCAAGCCAAAAGCCTCAACAATCGTTGAGGCTTTTGTCGTTTCAGTGCGGCCAAAAGTTCAGTCAAAACCCCACTGTCTATAATCTCGCCAAACAAGCAAAAAACATCCCCGTATAGAACAACTTTAAATTGCGAAATAGCCCAAAACTGTTAATAATACAGGTTAACAAAATCAACCAAACAACGTATACCACCGGATGCCATCTGAACTACCCATTTGCAAATATGTGACCCCTCAAGGCGAATCCTGTCCAAATAAAAGTATGGGGGCCGGTTATTGTTTCTGGCATGATCCCAAAATGGACAAGAGTAATATGGACTTGCGGGATAAACTCGAAGATTACGCCAAAGACGGCGGCTTTTTATATGGCCTAAAACTCAAACGCGCCAATCTGGCTGGTATCAACCTAGTACGCCGAGGAAAATCCAACGGTTACGACCTGTCTGGTTCAGATTTCTATCGCGCCAATCTGGCCAACGCCCATCTGTTCAACCTGACAATGAAAGATGGCTCGTTGATGAAAGCCAATCTTGAACACGCCAATCTGCATTGTTGTGACTTTGAACACTCCAATTTATTGGGGGTTAAACTCGAAGGTGCACGACTAGATAAAATCAATATTGGCACTAGCCTGCAGCAAGAAATCGATGGCCGTGCAGCTGAAAAAAATGGCGATCTAGATCAAGCACTGGACAACTACGAACAATCGGAAGAGATTTATCGGGCGCTGCGAAAAGCCTCTGAAAGACAAGGTCTGCTAGAAATGAGCGGGCGCTTTTCTCATAAAGAACTGATCATGGGCCGCCTCTTGTTGCCTAAGTACTCTGGACATCGGATAACCTCTAAATGCGTTGATATGTTATGTGGTTACGGAGAAAAACCGCTCAACGTCATCACTTTTTCAATATCTCTTATCCTTATCTGCTCTTTGTTTTATTTCTCATTGGGCGTGATGGCCGACGGTGCACTAACCTCATTAAACTTCAATAACTCGCTTAAACAAAACTTTTATGATTTTGCCAGTTGCCTTTATTTCTCGGTGGTCACTTTTACCACCCTAGGATACGGGGATATAACCCCAATAGGAGGGTCAAGGATAGTTGCCGCCTTCGAAGCGTTCACAGGGAGTTTTACGCTGGCGCTATTTGTGGTGGTTTTTGTCAAGAAGATGACGAGATAGGCTATCCTTGGAAGTCGTCGCTACAGCGACGACGACCACAAACCTACGTACTACAAGCCCCCGCTATGGTATCCGCCACATTAAAAAACTCATCGACATACGCCTGCTCAAGGCCATGATATTTAACCAGTTGGTCGATACCATCCTGTCCTTCAAAACAACCGTTGGTGATCATGATATACGATTCGCTCAGCAGGTTGGCGACATACAACAGATGTGCCATACCGGTTTTTTTCTGGTGTTTCTGACGTTTTATCGCATCAACAATCTCTTTGTTGAAATGCCAGTTTTCAATCACTCGTTCAGTGATCAATGCTGACTTTTCAGTCATCAATTCGATAAACCGTTTACTGCAAGGTAAATACTCACGCGAGCGTTCATTGTAGGCATTAGATAACACGTTGAAGACTACTATCTTGCCGATATCGTGCACCAGCCCCATCAAATAAGATAACTGGGGACATTCTATGCCCCGTTTGCCCGCCAAATCATGGCAGATAAACGCGACATGCAACGAATGCTGCCAAATAGTTTTGCCGAACATCTGATAATTGTCGAGGTTGATGGTCAACGAATCCTGCAACAGATAACTGTTGGCCACGTTGTTGATACCACTGATACCAATCCGTTCGATGGCGTCATGAAGATTGTCGACTGGTGGGTGATCCATAGTGTATAGCGGACTGTTGGCAGTAGAGATAATTTTCACCGCCATCACCGGTTCTCGGCTTATCACGGTTTCGACACCTAAAATATCGCTTTGCGGATCAGACAAAACTCGCAGCAATTCGAGCAGAGTGTTGGGGCATACCGGTAAATATTGCTTGAGTTTGGCGTCATCATTGAGGATCACATTAACTTCTTCATACACCGAATTCTCAATATCATTGCGTTTTGTCTGTCGAACCCGAGGGCTAAACATTGATTCATAAAAAAAATATTGTAAATGTGGTTTCATTTTAGCTTCTCATGTCGAAAAAACCGCCAATCGTTCCCAATCCCCTGAGACGTCCCTAAGTAACTGAATTATTTATTCATTTACGGCTACTTCTATGGTTTGCACAATACACTATTTCTTACAACAGGTCCATATTTTGCGGATATCCCGACCCTCGTGTAGGTGAATTACCATTGTAATAATACCCTTGTTTTTTACACTTAAAGTGCCTCAATAAATATCCTAATGGTGAACGAGGCTGGTTTGAACAGCCACCGGATCGGTTAAAGATAGATATAAAGAGGTAAATTATACAATGGTCAATCACACATAATCTCAACCCGGCGATGAAGGAGTCATCAGCGCAGGATGCGCTGGTAACAGACATTGATGCTTTGAGATTATCTTATGTATTAGAGGTTATCACTATGATGGGTAAAACAGTCGCTTCAGATGAAAATATTAAACTAACCGCTTGGTTAAAAGCAAAACGCAAAGAAAAAGGCCATACCATGCGCTCGCTGGCACAGGTTATCGGCACGCCGCATTCGTTTATCGGCAAAATCGAACATCAAGAACGCCGTTTGGACGTAGTCGAATTTGTTCGTTACTGCACAGCGCTTGAGATCGATCCCAAAGAAGGCTTGAACATTATCATGTCTAGCTAACTTTTAGCGCCAAAACATGGGGGTTAAGCCGTTAACCCCCATGCATCACCCCTCACGAGCGCATCAACAAAACAAATTAACCACTTTTTTCTCCTTTTACCATTCGTATCATCCGCCAAACCACCAAGCGTCCCCAATCCTTATTTCGTCCCTAACCACCTGAATTATTACCTGTTTTTCAATATCCATAAAAACGTGACGGCGACCGTATCTCACAGCAAGTCCCCTTGGACCCCACACAGTGATTATTATGTGAGCGTTTACCTATTGCAATAGTATTTTTGTCGATTATAATTTAAATACTTCCCCAGTTTAATGCTCTTTTAGTGTGTTAGTTGAGGAAGATGTTTAAAAATATAGTCAATTGAAAAAGAGTCTCGACGTCACGGTGAAATCGTTATTGGCGCAGGAAGCGTCTGTAGCAATCACACTGACATTGGGGTTAACTTAATATTAGAGGTTATCGCTATGATGGGTAAAACAGTCGCTTCAGAAGAAAACACCAAATTAACCGGTTGGTTAAAAGACAAACGCAAAGAAAAGGGTCATACCATGCGCTCATTGGCGCAAATTTTGGGCACGCCGCATTCGTTTATCGGCAAGATCGAAAATCAAGAACGTCGCTTAGACGTAGTGGAATTTGTTCGCTATTGCCATGCGCTTGAAATCGATCCTCAAGAAGGCTTATCTCTGACCATCGAAGGTTAGAAACCCAAGGCAGGTTTTGAGGATTAATCCGTAAACCTCAAAACTTGCATATCCCTTCCTGTTATACAACCGCCAACTCCAAAGTTTCATCGATATTAATATTCAGATAACTCAAGACAAACTGGGTAATATCGACAAATTCACCTACGTTGTTAATTCGCGTCAACAATTGTGCGATACGTTTGGACTTATGCTGCGCGTAATGGTGAATGTATTCTAGCTCATCAGCAATTTTTCGAACCTCCACCCGTACCACCTCAGACATAAACACCCGAATACAATTAAACTGGCCCTGACTGACAGCCTCTCGAACAAAATCTTTTTGCGCCTCAGTATTGGCAAATTCAACATCAGTTTTCACCACAAAGTTATCTGGATGAGCAAGCTCACCGGTATGGCGAATATACAGGTCAATACTGCGATGATACTGCCCTGCCCTTTGTTTTTGGGTACCAGACTTGATATAAGTGGCAAACGATGGGTTGGCAAACAATATCGCGATATTCACCTTCGAAACAAATTCGTCGGTTTTAATCAGGTCCAGTAAAGGATGCGGGTTTTGTGAATTGACAAACTTGGTCACGCGCAACTCACCATCCACCCGGTTAAGGTAAAATGGCATGGTGGCCAACACTTTTTGATAAAGGTTTTTGAGAATTTTGGTCAACTGCTGCTGTTCAGAACTATCGGCAACTAAAGTCAGTTTACGCCGATTGCGCTTAATGAGATCAGAGAAAAACTTAACCCCGTGATGCTGTAACTCTTCGACCTCAACCGCCTGTAAATACAAGGTTTTCTGACTATTTTCGGTGCGTACCACACGATATTCCAAATCCGTCAAAGTCAGTTGTTTGGTGATTTTCTGCAATAAAGGCAACGCCAGCCGGATACGATCACGCTGTTGCACCTCAACCTCTTTGGGCAACACTATTTGCACCCCTTTTGCCGAAAAGTCTGCCGAGGTACTGTCGAGCTGCATACCATTGTCGAACTTGACCACCACTTTGGTTTTATAGGCAAAACGGGGTTCATGACGCAGCTCTTCAAGACCGTATTTAACCCATTGAAGTGGCAATCCACTGTCATTATAATTGATTTGAAACTCGGTGATCCTCGGCATTAATGCTTTATCAAAAGACAGTTCGCCCAAGTGTTTTCGACAGTACTTGTCGCAGATTTGGGTGAGCAAAAACGCATGGGTGATATTACCAATATCCACAGGTTTTCTCTGATTATTAGGGACGACCTCAGTTTCATCCTGTTCTTCTTCGGCCGCAAGGTTGCGGTTGGGTACAGTGAACAGTAAATTGGCGTTGCTTTTATCTATCGATACTCGCTTGATTTTGAACACTTTGAAGCTGTCTTTTTGACTAGAGTAACCCAAAAACAGTTTACCCAACGCCGGATCATCCCGTAGTTGTTGTTCAAATGCCGCAAAATACAGTACTTGGCCCGGTAATTTGTGAGTAAAACAATATAATAGGGTTTCGTCATTGTCACTGTTGAGCAGGCCTCGAAGCACGGTTGGCGAGAAAACACAGGTTAAATACTGATGACCTTCAGGAGCACTAAAAAATCGCAACTCATGCTCATTGAGGCCGCATGTCAGGGCATAACGCAATCGATATTGATTGCCAAGGGTTTCTACAAACAAAGGGATAGTGGCCGTTCTAGCAAAAAAGACCTGCTCGTGACCCTGCTTTAATGCAGCATCAATGGCATTGTCGAGGTTGACCTTATAGACAAACTTGTTACAGATAATCAACTCTTTAACATAGTCGGCAAAGTCTGTTTTTTTCTCGCTGAAAGTACGGTTTAACCCCAGCCAAATCACCCTGTCGATAAATTCTATTCTTTTAACCTGATATTCAATGCCCTGCCCAACAATGTCATTGTAGTCTTTGTTCTGCCCCTGCATTTTGACGTGCACCAACTCGTCCATTTCCACGGTTTCAGACAAAGGCACTCGTAAATAGGTGCCATTGATGGACAAGTCTTTGGTGACGGCTTCCATCTGCCGACCATCAGC
>JABSOG010000492.1 GCA_013216025.1 Algicola sp.
CCGACACTCTGCAACGACCAGCAAAACAACTGTGTTTGGCTAAACAAGATTGCAATTGCAAGCTTCATCTTGGCATCGTGCTGCTTCTAGAATACGGTGGAAATGGTTCTAGTAAATTTTCGGGAATTTGCAATTGCAACTGTTCTACCTCGCCCGATGCCACATCAACAAACGCCAAACTGGTGTTTTGCATCGCATCATGCTGAGTGACCGCCAATTTGCCGTTGCGAACAGAATACGTTAGCGCTTGAATACGCTTGTCATCGGGCAAGTATAAAGACGTTATTTTGCCATCGCTTAGCGACAGGCTTTGCACCTGATTCACTGAACCATCATCGGTAACAAAGGCAATTTTGTCGTCGCTTAACCAATTCACCGCAACATAACTTTGTTCTTTACACGCCAATAAGGTTCGAGGCAATTGTTGTGAATTTTTCGCCAAAGTGAACGACAACGCTCGAATGTCTCGGCAACCGTCATACACCTCTTGTCCGTTACATTGGGTCACGTACGAAAAGGCCAACTGTTTGCCATCGGGTGACCATGCCGGTGGGCCATAAATGGCTTCTTCTTTGGTCAGTTGATACTCCCGATTGTCAATCAAGTCTTTGGCCCAAAGCTGCCGTTTGCAGGGGCCGGTAAAGCGGGTAAAGGCGACATAACGGCCATCGGGCGAAAACGCGGCGTAAAATTCTTTGTTGTCGGTGGTGGTTAAAGGGGTTAAACGCGAAAACTGCCCGGCATCGTTTTTCGGTTGCGTAGAGATAAGTGTAAACAGTAATACGCCAATGATAATCAACAAAATCAATGCGCCCAATTGCGGATACGCGGCTTTTGCTTTGCTGAGGGTTGCTGCTGATACTTGTTCTAGCTCTGGCTCTTTTACTTCAACCAGTGTATCTCGCCAATCCACATTGACCAGCAGGCTGTAACCGACTTTAGGATGAGTGGCAATCACCTGTTGTGCTTTGGCGTCATCACCAAAGGCTTTGCGTAATTGGGCAATGCAGCGTTGTAAGGCATTGGGTGCGACCACTACGTCTGGCCATACTTTGCTGAGAATGGTTTCGTGGGCGACAACCTCACCTTGGTTTTCGGCCAAGATCAACAACACCTGCAACACTTTGGGTTCCATCGATACGATGTCATTTTCGGCAACAATTTGCGAACGGGTCATGTCTACCCGGTAGTTACCGACAAAAAATTCAGTCATGTTTACACTTGTTTGTGATTTTTTAAAGAATCATAGTATAACCACAAAGCCTTGATTTTACACGCCATCAGCATTCCATCAGCTATTTATCAGCTCGCCTACATGGCGTTTTTGCCCGAGCAGGTCCACTATTGCCTCAACATTTATTAAATACCTACAAACTGACACAAGAGGCAAACAAATTGAAAACACGCCAATCACTGAATCATCTGTTTTTGTTACTCGCGCTGGCATTATGCTCGCTAAGCGCCGCGGCCAACCAAACCCTAACGTTTGGCTTTGAAGAAACCATCAAGTCGACAATACTAAACGAAGAACGCCTCATTTATGTCAGCCTACCCAACGGCTACGAAACCAACACGTCTACCCGTTATCCGGTGCTGTACACCCTCGATGGCAAAACCCATTTCAAACGCGTGGTGGGCACCGTTGAATGGTTAAGTGTCTCGGCCAATATGATCCCCCGGCACATTGTTGTTGCCATCACCAACGTTAACCGCTTTCGCGATTTCACCCCAACCAAACCCAAAAATTCAGGTGAACGCCCTGCTGGAGGCGCCGACAAGTTCCTCGGTTTTATCGGTGACGAGCTTATTCCTTACATCGACAAAAAGTACCGCACCACGGCTTTTAGGACTTTAACCGGCCACTCACTTGGCGGCCTGCTCACCATTCACACCCTATTGACTCGCCCGACGATGTTTAGATCTTATGTCGCCATGAGTCCTTTTGTTCGCTTTGATGACGGCGAAATTGTAAACCGTGCCGCCAAAGTCCTTAAAAGCAGTAGTGAATTGAACGCCTCGTTTTTCATGACACTGGGCGACGAACCCACACTGTTACCGGCTTACCAAAAACTTGAGCGCATATTGAACAAACAGGCGCCTAAAGGCCTAGAGTGGGAAAGCCACGTTTATGAACTCGAAACGCACATGTCAACGCCCAGCAAAACCCTGCACAATGCACTGGTTTCAATCAGTTTGTATGCTGGCTGGCAGCTAAGCCCCGAAGTCGTCGCCAAAGGTATTGATGCGATTAGGGCGCATTACGTCAAGTTGTCTGTGCAAATGGGCGCACCAGTCAAACCACCCGAAGGCAGCATGAACACATTAGGTTATAGGCTGTTGGGCGAGAAAAAAATCGAAGAGTCTATCAAGGTATTTACATATAATACCGAACTATATCCTCAAAGCACCAACCCTTATGACAGCCTTGCTGACGCGCTCGAAGCTGCAGGTAAATTGGCCGAGGCGAAAGCCACACTCGAAGAGGCAGTTAAAATAGCCACCACCAACAAAGCTCGTAACTTAGCTCAGTTGCAGGGTCATTTGAAAGATGTCACTATGAAATTGACTAATCTGTAAACAAGGAAATCTAGGTGAATTTGCAAACGACATTATTAACGACATTCTTTACAATAACAGTGCTGTGCCAATTAGCGCTGGGCAACAGCGCATTGGCCAGCGAGAAAATAACGCAGCTCACCTTGGATTTGGGTGAGAAAATCACCCTGCCCTCTAAAATCATGGGCAACCAGCGCGAGCTTTATGTACGGTTGCCGCCGGGTTACAGCGAATCAAAACAGCATTACTCGGTGATTTATCTGCTCGATGCCAATTTGTATTATGTCAAAGACCTATATTTTCACACTGTGGCTTTGATTGACCGAATGACTAAAAACGGCCCTATCGGTGATATCCCCCAATCGATTATCGTGGCCGTAGCGAACAAGGATTTTAGTGAGTGGCACCAAGAAGCGACTCGCAAACCTGAGGATTTACAACGTTTTTTGGTCGAGGAGTTACAGCCCTGGGTAAAAAACAACTACCGTATTCTCGACAATCAGGTATTGATTGGCCAGTCATATGCGGCCTCGATGGTGCTTGGCATTTTGCCCAGATACCCAAACAGTTTTGATATGGTGATCGCCGTTGACCCGATTTTCACCTCTCAAAAGTCGATAGATAAAGTCATCAGCGCTTATGAAAAGATGCCCAATACCGGCGCCACCATTTATGCCGCGCAAAGCGAAAAGGAAGATACAGATGTTTTGCTGATCAAAAATGCGGTAGAAAAGTCCAATCCTCAAGCCGTGAATATCATTCGCCAAGCGTTTTTGCAGGAAAACCACAGCTCAGTGATTTATCCAGCGATAAACAATGGATTGCGCCACCACTTTGCAGACTATAAACGCCCCAGCCATACACTTTTGGCCAAACAGGATTTCAAATACCCCGATATCGTCGATTTTTTTGCCAAAAGAGATAAAAAGTACCAGCTGACCACCACCGACAAATATCTCAAATCAACCGTTGGTCATGCCGCTTATTATTATCTATCGAATAAACGCTTTGACTTGGCTTGGCCTTTGTATGAGTTGAACGAAAAAGAAAACTATGTCAAATACATCATCGACCGCATAGCCCAGCGGTTTTTCAATCAAAACGACTTTCAAGACGCGCTAACGGCGTGGAAACATTTAAGCCAAAAGTTCCCACAACTGCCCACGGCTCAGCATGGTTTAGGCAAGGCGTATGAACAGCTTAAACATAAAGGCCAAGCGCTAGCGTCTTATAAAAAGGCGGTTGAGTTGGCTACCGGGCAAAAGGATGAGGATTTGGTGGAGTTTGAAGCGAGTTTGAAAAGATTTGAAGGGGGAGAATAATGATAAGCATTTCAGTTATTCAACCGGGACATCGCTTTACGATAAACTTCATTGCGCTCTCGCTTGCCAACTGCAAGAACAGTTACAATCACAACATCATCTTCAACACGATAGACTAGGCGATAACCTGACTGGCGCAGCTTAATCTTGTACAGGTTATCTGCGCCCGATAGTTTGGCTGCTGGAACATGTGGATTTTCAAGGCGCTCAATCAGTTTCTTTTTAAACTGCTCTTTGAGCGTTGCACCGAGTTTAACCCACTCCTTATGCGCGCTTTTTTTGAATTCGAGACTATAGGTCATCAATATTTACTGCAATACTCGGTTCATTCTCGCGCGCTTTGACCAATACCAACAGTTCCAAGTCATCAAGTCTGTCTACCATCAACTCGTAGGCAGCCGCCGGCACGCAATAAAATGCGGGTTCATTTCGATTTAACACGGCAACAGGTTCGCCAAAAGCACTGGCTGCAACTTTCATCGGGTTAGATTTTAGTTCGGTAATGCTTGCGGCAACATCCGCTAGTATTCTGGCGGCCATAATAGAGGTCTCTTAAGCAGTCTTTAATTAGGTCATTTTAACCTTGAGTGGGCCGTTTAACAAGCACCCTATCTTAAGTGACTTTAACCCCAACCGAAATTCACCTAATTCCGCCGTTAATCACTATTACCCATTTTTAACTCCATAGTTGTATTATTGTGCTCTCACTAGCAAACCACAAACAACCCAGCCTGGAGCTAATGATGACCACAACCGCAACCCCGATGACCCTTATCGACGTTTTTGTCGCCCCCCAATCGCTGTTTGATAAACTCAATGCAGCCAAAAAATACAGCTATTTGGCACTGGCACTGCTGATGGCCGTCTCCGCTGGCGGTGTTTTTGCTTTTTTTGACGGAATGTCTGTCGACTGGATAGTTCAGCAGCAAATGTTACACGTTGATGCATCAGGTGCTGAGAAAGAAGCCGCAGAGCAGTTTATGCGTGATGCAGCCCCGCATACCGGCATCATAGGGGCGGTAATGGTTGTTATTATGTTGCTTGTCACCACGGCGTTGTATGCCGGTTATTTCTTGCTTGCCCACAAAGCCGGTGGTGCCAACAAAAAATCTTTGGCTTATGGCGACTGGTTCAGCGTTGGCGTGTGGTCACAAATGCCTATGCTGCTCAGTACACTCGGTTTTATCGCGCTGTTTGCCACCGCAGCCAGCCCTGATTTGCCAATAAGCTTACCCAATTATGCTTCTTTGAATCAGTTAGTGACGGGGTTTGTGCCGGGCGATGCACTATTTACTTGGGCTGAATCATTAAATCTATTCTATTTCTGGTCAATTGCTTTGGTGAGCATTGCCTTCCAACGTTTGTCTGATATGTCAGTCGTTAAATCGGTGACCTTATCAATCGCACCTTATATCGCTGTTTTTGGTCTGTGGTTCGTCGTGGCTTAATCTGTGATTCGTACTGGCTTAACATAGGAGAGCAAAATGAAAAAACTCGTTACTTTTGGCTTAATTATCGCGGTACTGGTGACACTGGTCACCGTCAGTAAAATGAAGAGCAACCACGCTGAGCTGGTCGTCACCAGCGAACAGGCCACTGAGCAGGTATTGTCTGACAGCATTTTGGCGTCAGGCAACTTGGTATTCAACACCCAAATTCAAATTCGCTCTGAAGTCACCGGCATAGTGACCGAGGTGTTAGTTGAAGAAGGCCAATTGGTTGAACAAGGACAGGTGCTGATGCAGTTAGACCCCACCGCCTTTGAAGCCGATGTTGCCAGTTATCAGGCGGCAGTTAATGCCCAAAGTATCGAGATTGAATATGTCACCGAACTAAGTAATGACCTAAAACGCCAGTTAACCCTCAAGCAAAAACTGTTTGCGCAAAATCTGGTGGGTCAAGATCAGGTCGACTCGCTGGCCAGCCAATTCAAGGTGTCTCAAATCAAGGTCAAGGCCGCCAAAGAAAGCCTCAATCAAAAACTGGCGTCGTTAGATTCGGCCAACGACCGATTGAACAAAACCACCTTTAAAGCAGCAATGCCCGGCCTTATCTCGGCGGTAGATGTTAAACCCGGCGAAACGGTGATCGCCGGTTCCACCAATATTGTCGGCTCTGCGCTGATGACGTTAGCCGACCCGCGCACCATTTTGGCCGAGTTGCGTGTCGACGAGGCCGATATCGCCAGCGTTGTAGTACAACAGCAAGTTGAGGTGTTCACCTCAGGCAGTCCAAAAACGGCTCTGAATGGCAAGGTGATCAGCATTGGCTCTTCTGCCCGCTCAGCTGGTCAAGGCCGAGGTTTGTTTTTTAGAGTTAAAGTGTTGATCCAAAGCAACACACAGTTATTCCCCGGCATGAGTTGTCGCGCCGAAATCATCACCGCGCAGTCGGCACCGGCTCTAAGCATCTCTCTTGCGGCGGTGCACCAAGTCGATGGCGAACATTTTGTCTGGCTGATTGAAAATGATCAGGCCAAAAAACAAGTCGTGACTGTCGGCATGTCAACCG
>JABSOG010000493.1 GCA_013216025.1 Algicola sp.
TTCTTGTTTGACATTGTTCACCTCTGTTTGCGATTCTACCCGCTTAGTGAGGTGTCTAAAAGTACTGGGGCGGATCAGCCTGCGTATACACTGGACACCAATGAGGTCACCTTTATCATTTCTATCGATATTGACGCCAATAGCCAGCACCTGTTTAGCATTGAAAATCGGTTATTGAATTTGATGGTTAATGCGTACCTTTAAATCAAACTAAGCAGTGATTTGGGTTATCGCCACTAACCATTCTGTTTTCTTCCACTACCTTTTACTATTTGCAGATATTACTTACACCAATTTAGGATATTACCTATACATAATGTAGGATATGTGTGCGAATTGGTGAATTGTCACTTATAAGATTTCAAGCTATTGTCACCTGTAAACCTCATCACAACGATTTAACAAACGCAATCCCTTGCTCAACAAACCTTATGGTTCCCTATATATATGGCGGTTTTCTGGGGCTTTAATGCTCTTGGAGGCGTTGGTTTTCTCTACTTATTGACGTACCTACCACATAATTCATTTCTTGTCACTATATAAAATTGTAAGTTTTATCAGTTTGGACTATAGTTTTATTTCCATGCAAGCGTTTTATTGAGCAAATAGTGCGTGATTAACGTCACTTTTACTATTTGAAAATGGGGTGTTATGAGCTTTTTTAAAGCATTATCAATAAAATTCAAGATATACTGTATCGCGTTTATTGGCATTACGGGCTTGTGCGTTAGTCTGGCGATGTTGCAACATGTCATCAATAGCGCTGCCATAGCGCTTCACGATGTTGAAAACATCCATTATCCAACCATCGAATCTTTTGAGGTTCTATCGATATTGATAGAACAGCTATCTACAACGTTTAATGACGCCATCATACTTGAAGATGAAGACGAGCTTGCCGGATGTGTTGCGCTTAAATTACAGTTTGAACAAAAACTGGGCAAACTTACTGGGGTTCTTGGTCAGCCGTCTGTAGATCGCATTTCGGCAGTCTTTAATCAATACTATGACGTTGCCGATCAATTGGCCTTGAAGGCGATAGATGGGGAATTGGATGATCAACATTTGGTACAACAAAGTGGTGTGATAAGAGATAAACTTGAACAATTAAAATCTTCACTCAAGACAGCAAGAAAAACCGTGTTGGTTTCTTTTGCAAGTTACATCGAATACGCGATCGACAACAATACGCAGCTGTTTAATACCAGTTCACTATTGTTTGTCTTCATCTTTATTGTTCTAATCCTGACCTGCAGGTTTATTGCTACCCTCATTACTCACTCTATTATTGAAGTCTCAAAAAGTCTCAGCCAAATGTCTGAAGGCAAAGGAGATTTGAAGACCCGCTTGCAAGTGACTTCCAGCGATGAAGTGGGTCACTTGACCAAACAATTCAATACCTTTCTCGATAACTTGTATCCGTTAATCAAGAGTGTCAAAGAAACTGCATTTGTCATCGACAGTGCCAATCAAAATACCCTGGAAATAATGATAGAAACCAGTGTATCGGTAAAAAATCAGGTTAAAGGCACCGAACAAGTGGCCAGTGCGATTGAGCAAATGGCCAATACGGTAAAGAGTGTCAACCAGTTGGCAAGTTCAGCTGCGACATTGGCCGATAGAGTTTCCAGAGCCTCATTAGAAGGTAGCGAAGAAGTCAAAACAACATCAGAAATGATCCAGACCCTGACCAAAAAGATCGCTGAAATCGAAATGGCGGTGCAGTCCTTGACAAAAAATAGCCTGAAAATCAATTCCGTACTGAATGTCATTAGTAATATATCCGCTCAAACCAACCTGCTTGCCCTTAATGCCGCCATTGAAGCGGCCAGAGCTGGCGATGCGGGCCGAGGTTTTGCCGTAGTCGCAGATGAAGTTCGTTCGCTGGCGAAGCTTAGTCAGAATGCGACACAAGAAATCCAGAAAATGACGGAGTCGCTACAAACTGATACGGCCAATATTACCGAGATAATGGAATCGAGTCTTGTCTGGGCAAATAATTCGGTCAATCAGGTTGGATTGGCCAAAGACGCGTTGGTAGAAATTAGTCTGGTGGTTGATGAGATAAACGAAACCAATCGTGATGTCGCAAAAGCAACGGAAGAACAAAGTGATGTCGCTAAACATATTAGCGAAAGCACTCATGGCATCAGTGAGTTGGCTGCACAAATCTCTAAAGCAATCGCCAATACCAACAAAAAATGCGCCGATCAAACAGCAAGAGTCCGTACCCTAACGACTATTGTTAATCAATTTCAAACGTAATGAGCATCACCACAGGAGATAAACAATGAATAAAACAACCAAAAGTTTTTTGGCCACCACCCTTTTCACCGGTATGACGATGTGTCCGGTGGTGCAGGCGGATGCTGAACTTAACTGGTCAGGATTTGCTACGGTAGCGGCAACTTATATGAACGAGGAGCATACTCAATACGCGGGACACATCAGTGATGGGTTCTCCTTTAATGACACCCGGATGGGACTTAATCTCAGTGTTAAAATACAAAGTGACCTGTTTTTTGCCGGTCAGATACTCATGGCTGGCACAGAAAATAGCTTCGATGCTCATGCGGATTGGGCCTTCGCCCGCTATACCGCGACTCCCGAAATTTCACTATTATTTGGCAAAATGAAATACCCTAATTTATTTTACTCTGAAGTCTATGATGTCGGATTGCTATATCCGTGGGTACGACCACCCCAGGAAACTTATTTGTTAAGGGCCAATACCGGATCTAATGCGCTATACGAATCAATAGATGGTGTCAGTGTCCTTTACAGTCGAGACATTGGAGAGCAAGATGCCGAGATCAGTTTGCAGGCCTATGTCGGTGCCGGTGGGATGGAAATAGGTAAGGTCAATGATATGGTCGGACTCGTTGCTGGCTTGTTGGATGAACGGTATGAGCTAAAAATAGGATTCAATGCCGGTGAACTTGATACCGGCGCGGGCGGACACGGGGCCGAAGAAGAAGAAGGATTTGAACTGGCCGAATTTGACGGCGCTAAAATAGATATAAAAACGTTCAATTTGTCGGCAAAAACGGAGTGGGGAGATTGGATGGGTTTAGGTGAATGGACTAAAACACAATACGATGGATTCGACGAGATTGAAACACAAACCCACTATGTTGCTTTAGGATACAATATTACCCCAAAGTATCTGGTACACCTTACTGGCGCAAGATTTAAGCAACAAATAGGTAGAAAACAAAACTCGGTTACGCTGGGTTTGCGTCACAAAATCAACGAATCTGCCGCCATTAAGTTTGAAGTCTCTCAAGTCCGCGGTTATGCACCGGTAGACGATGACGATGAAGATGAAGGCGAAGAGGAGGAACATCAAGGGCCTGTCACCTTTGGTTTGCTACAAGGCGAATCAAATCGGGCAACGATATTTACCCTTACCCTTGATTTTGTTTTTTAACCGGAGGGCTCAACCATGAAAATCATTAATAACTTTACTTGTCACTCGAATAGAGCAGTAACCGGCCAACGTTTTGGCATATTATCAATACTCATCATTTTTGGTTTGATGATCGGTTTGTTGTTTGAGGGTCAGTCACAAGCACAAAGCATTGCCATTATTGTTAATCCTGCGATAACAGACAATACCATCAAGGCTAAAACCGTCAGAAAGATATACTTGGGTAAAAGCAATCAGACAGATGCCGGTGCAGCTATTACCGCCGTCGATCAAGATGATTCCGACTTAAGAGTTCAGTTTTACCTAAAAGTAACCCGTAAAAATCCTGACAAATTGAAACTCTATTGGACCAAGAAAGTAATGTCCGGAAAGGGGTCTAAACTCAAAAGGGTCGGCGGCGATAGCAAGATAGTTGAGTGGGTAGCAGGCCATGCGGACGCAATGGGATTTGTTGATGCATCGAAAGTCGATGACTCGGTAAAAGTTTTACTCATTATCGAATAAATCAGTTACCGTGCTTGCAGCCTGGCTTTTTACCCTGTCATGTTGTGGCGGGTAGGGCAGGGTGTACAGCTATAAAGCCGCAGCACTGCGGCTTTTTTATTTGCGCTCTAGTTTCTAAAATACAAAAATGACTTTGGGTATTCCAGTATTCCAGTATTCAGGCTTATGGCGATATGCTTAGTTATGTTACTTTTGCGGCGGATCATCATCCGAATCAAAATCAATGGTTGCCGCCACCTGATCTAGCGGTTGCAACACGACCTTTTGCCTGCCACCGAGTTCGACGTATAGCATACCGGCGACTATCAATGCTGCGCCCAACCAGCCTTGTGGCCCCAATTTTTCTGCTAATATAAAATAGGCGGCGATATGGGCAAAAACCGGTTCAGTGGCGAAAATCAGTGCGATTTGGTGTGGCGGGATCAGTCGCTGGCTGGCTGTCTGTACCCAGTAGGCAAATGCGCTGGCCAAGATGCCTGAATAGGCTATGGCAGCGATGACACCCGGGTTGCTTAACTGGTCATACAATGGCGGATAACCGGCATTGTTGCCGAGTATCGATTCGGCAGTTGTAGCCAGCATACAATACAAGGCCGTTGATGCCAGCTGTATTACGCTTAATTCGACAACACAATACTTGGCACCGTACTTCGCTATCAAGGCGATGTGCGCGGCATAACATACAGCACTTATGGCGGCCAGCAAGTCGCCGGTATTAAATACCATCTTATCGCCGATGGTGAGAAAATATAACCCGGCAGTTGCCGCAATCACCCCGATCCACACTTCATGTCCAACACGTGTTTTATACAGCAAGAAGCCAATGATCGGCACCAAGGGCACGCACAGTCCGGTAATAAAGCCGGTGTTGGACACTGTGGTGTACAAAAGTGCCTGAGCCTGTAGGGAAAAACCGAGAAACAGCAGAAAACCCAGACCAAAGCCGACTTTGATCATTTCAATTTCACTGTATTGTCTTTGTTCAGGCTTGTTGTTTTTACGGCTGATCAACATTAACGGGATTAATGCAATAGTAGCAGCGGCAAAACGAAAAGCATTAAAAGTATGAACGGGCATCACATTGATGGCAGCGTCGACCACCAAAAAGCCAACCCCCCAAATCAGATTGACTAGCATTAAAGCCCAAAAAGCTACACGTGTGGATTGAATTGTCACACTCTTAGATCTCGTCTAAAATTAGCTGTCTTTTACAGGGCAGTTACGATATTGCAATTGCCAGTGGCAGCGGGAGGATCCCCTTCTTATGATTCTAGAATACGTCTTTTAAAACAACAAGATATATCTTGGCACTGGTTCTGCTCCGTAATATACAACTGCTTAATATCAGAGGCTTTTTATGGATATTACAAGAGAAAAAAAACAACAAAAACCGTTTAACCAAACCCTTTGGTTGTTAAAGACAGAGGCATCCTTTATTATCGTTGGCCTGTTCATTTACTGTGATTTTCTATATCCGTGACCAAACCCCAATTTATTCTGCATTATCTGTTACTGAACAAGTACGCTTACCTTTTTGCCATTTTTTGTATTTTTATCGTCAACTGGTTACAAGTCGAAATTCCGCGATATATTCAACAGGCGATTGATTTATTGAGTCAATCTTCAACGGATGCTCAGGGGGCGTTGGTCGACAACGTGCAGGTGGTGATTGTTTTATCTTTGGCCATGGTGTTTGTCCGGATATTGTCTCGGATGTATTCGCTAAACCCCGGTCGTATCATCGAAGCGGCTCTGAAAAATGATTTATTCTATCGGCTTAATCGACTGCCTCGTAGTTTTCATACCAAACACCCTTCGGGCAAGCTGATATCGATTATTAACAACGACTTAAATGGTATTCGTCTGTTTTACGGTGTGGGTTTTTTACAACTGTTTAATATCTTGTTTGCACTGTCGTTAACCCCAATGTGGATGTGGCAAATTTCGCCCAAACTAACCGTCTATTCCGTCATACCGGTGGCTTTTGCTTTTGTGTTTTTTCGCTTCGGCATGCGTCATTTACGACGGTTGCAGACCCAACGATTAATCCGGTTGCAAGAATTATCGACTCAACTGATGAACTATCTGTCGGGTATCGATTTGATTAAAAGCCAACAAATGGGACCGTGGGCATCACAACAGCTAGAAGATGTGAACCAGCGGTTATTGACCTGTACTTTACAAATCACCCGTATTCAAACCTTTGTTATGCCTATTTTGGAATATGCTAACCAATTGATGAAGGTCTTGATTTTAGGCTTGGGTGGCTATTACGTGTTGCAAAGTGAATTAACCATTGGCCAGATCACCGCCTTTTTGTCGTACTCTGTGCTGCTGGCATTGCCACTGATTCTTCATAAAATTGTCAACTCTTTCAATAAGCTCAGTGAAGCGTCGAAAGGTTGTTGCACTTGTGCCCAAAGCTCTTGCACTGCATGGGCTCGCTCTCTATGTA
>JABSOG010000494.1 GCA_013216025.1 Algicola sp.
CTATCTCGCGATAAGCGCTGGCATTGTCTAGCGCAATGGCCGTGGTTGAGGCCAGCGTTTGGATCATTTCTTGTTGATGTTCGTTGTAAGCATTTTTTCGATTGCTTTGCACCGTCAAAACCCCAATGACTTTTGTCCCCACTATAAGAGGCCAGTACAACAAAGAGTCTGTTTCGCCACCAATTTTAGGTGCCGGGATTGAAAAACAACCAAAATAGTCGTCATGTTCTTTTTCGTAATCACCTATAATCATCGGTTGCAGGTGATCAATACACCAGATGGTGGGTTGGTCTTTTTCGTCCATTGCAATGAATATTTCGGGCAATGAAAGGTCGTTTTCTATCGCCAACTCAAAAACCACCCCATCACGCTCCTTGTCAATAAGTCCAATGCAAAACACGTCAACATCCATTAGTTCCTTAATGTGACCATAGACCGTGCTCAACAATTTGTTCAAATCCAGTGTCGAACTGATTTCGCTGCATATCTCGCTTAATGCAGTAATGCTGTGGTTAGACTGTTCTAACTCATCGGTGCGCTCTGCGACTTTTTGTTCGAGGTTGCGGTTATTCAATTCAATTTCGCGATATGCACTAGCGTTATCCAGCGCAATCGCCGTGGTTGAAGCCAATGTTTGAATCATGTCTTGCTGATGTTGTTTAAAGGCATTTTTTTGATAGCTTTGCACCGACATCACGCCAATGAGCTGACCTTGAGCAATCAGCGGCCAATAGATCAGTGAAGCGACATATTCACTGCCCAGTGGTGTGGGCATCGGAATATCGCCAAAATAATCAACCCGGTCTTTTTGGTAGTCGTTTAATATCAATGCTTGCTCATGCTCGACACACCAAACAGCAGCACGCCCCCTTTCATCCATAGAAATATAGGACACCGGCAAATACTCGCCTTTTTCAATCGCGACTTTAAGCACAATGCGCTGCTCGTCGGGCTCAAAAAGACCAACAATAAACACATCGGCATCCATCAATTCAGTGATCCGCTTGTAAACGGTTTCAAGCAGTTTGTCTAAATCCAATGTTGCGCTGATTTGGGTGCAAATATCACTGATTGCCGCGATACTTTGATTGGATTTTTTCAATGCTGCAGTGCGCTTTGACACTTGGTGTTCTAACTGACGACTCAATGAGCGTTCGAAATGGACGATTTTTCGCTGACCACGCACATAAGTAAACACCAAACCAGCCAAAACACAGGCATAAATCAGATAAGCCCACCAAGTAAGCCAAGGCGCGGATAAAACCATAAGCTCAATGCTCCGGCCCTGTTCATTCCAAACGCCTTTGTTGTTACTGGCTTTAACCCTGAAGGTGTATTGACCTGCGGGCAAATTGGTAAAAGTGGCTCGGCGGTTGTTGGCAGCGGTTGCAATCCAATTTTCGTTAAACCCGTCGAGTTTGTATTTGTATTGATTACTTTTAGGGTCTGAATAATGCAGCGCTGCAAACTCAAACGACAATACATTTTGTTCGTGGGTTAAAGTGAGCGAATCCGTTTGGTTGATGACTTGAGTTAAAGGGGTAGATTGGTTTGCGTTGGTGATTGATACGCTTTTATTGAGCAAGCGAAAATCGGTGAAAGCGATGGTGGGTGGGTGGCTTTCTCTAAAAGCATCCTCTGGATAAAAAGCACAATAGCCGTCGGCACTGCCAAAAAACAGCTGTCCGTCTGATGCTTGATAGTGGCCATTTTCATTGGCTTTGCAGCCTGCTTCACTGCCAACATTATTGATGGTAGTTTCTGTCGTAGGATCAAACAGGGAGATACTTTGTTCACCTAAAGCAAGCCAGAGTTTACCATTTTCGTCGCCAAATACAGCAGTGACCAAATCATTCGATAAACCCTCTCTTTCTCGAAATTTAGTGAATATTTCACTGTTTGGGTTAAATTGGTTAAGGCCCCCATTAGTGCCAATCCACATCATGCCCTTTTTGTCTTGATAGATGGCGTGAATACCATTATTACTTAAACTATTAGGCTCCAAGGGAGCATTTCTGTAATGCATATTTTTTGAACTTTCAGGAAAATACTGATAAAGCCCTTCACTAAAAGTACCCAACCAAAGGGCGCCATCTTGGGCTGAATAGAAAGAAGTAATATAGTTATTATTATTGCTTACAACGGTATCCGGTGAATAATTGTAACGAATAAAGTTGTTTGATTGCCGGTTGAAGCGAGCGAGACCATTTTGAGTCCCTATCCAGAGGTTGCCAGTATCATCCTGCGCAATTGTCATCACATAATCATCACTTAAACTGTTAGCGTCCTGCTCGTCATGACGATAGTGAATAAAAGTATCATCTTGTCGGTTTAATTGATTAAGACCCCCGGTAAGAGTGCCAACCCACAATACACCAGTAGAATCTTCAAATATTGCCCAGACTTCATTATCACTCAGGCTGTTGGGATCATTAGGGTCGTGCCGGTAATGTTTGAATAGGCCTGTGGATTCATCATAACGATTCAGTCCAGATTCAGTACCTACCCAGACATCACCACTTTTGTCTTTGAATATCGCGTGTATCTTACCTTGGGTTAAACTATTTAAATTATTGCCGTCATGTTTCACCAAGCCAAAACGTTCGCTGTCTGGTTCAAACTTGCTGATACCACCGCCAAATGTCCCGATCCAGATTAAACCTGTTTGGTCCTGTATAACTGATGTGACCCTGTTGGTGACTAAACCATACTTGTCTTGCAAATTTTGTTGATAGCGCATAAAGCGATTGTTGACCCGGTCAAACCTATTTAGGCCTCCACCCCAAGTGCCGACCCAGATCGAACCCGTTTGATCTTCGAAAATAGCGTAGATCACGTCACTGCTGATACTTTCAGTATCCTTTGTGTCATATCGGTTATGGTAAAAAGACTCAGTTTTACGGTCAAATCGATTTAACCCACCACCACGGGTGCCCACCCACAAAATGCCATCTTGAGACTCGAAAAGATCATAAACTCTATTGTGACCAAGACTGGCGGGGTTGTCAGGGTCATGTTGAAAGCGTTTGAATTTCCCGGTTTTCTTATCAAAACGATTCAGACCACCATTACGCGTACCCGCCCATAAAACCCCCTGATAGTCTTCCAAAACAGTATAAACATTGTCGCCACTCAAGCTATCCGGGTCATCAGGATTATGGCGATAGTTATGGGTGAATTTATCAGTATTCAAATCAAACCGACTGACACCACCACCAAAAGTCCCAACCCACAAAATATTTCCTTTACCCTGTGCAATATGAAAGACATCACTGGTACTGACTAGGTTATCAGGGTAATCCTTATCGAAGGGCAGACGAGTAAACGTTTCATGAAGGATATTATATTTATGTAAGACTCCACCTTGGGTGCCAACCCACAGGGTGCCTTTACTATCTTCAAATAAACTGACAACATAACTGTTCGCTAACGATTTGTTATCCTGTGGAACATGCTTAAATACCTTAAAATCATACCCATCATAACGATACAACCCATTCTCGGTCGCCGCCCAGATAAAGCCTTGTCTATCTTGTAACACCCTCGATACATTGAGATTCCCCAACCCCTGCTCAGCGCCAATATTATCAAACTTATAAACCGGATCTGACGCTTGGGCTACGACACTATAAGCCAGGTTCACAAAAAGCACCATCCTAAGCAGGGTCCTTAGCAAAACAAGTCGAAGCTTTAGCGCTGGGCAGTGGCGATTCATGAACAGAAATGGACCTTGTTTGGTTGAGTTGCAGGGCGAATAGATTGATTTAAGTATAGTGTGCTTTGTTGAAGATCAAACCGGCAAAAGGTATTAATCTCAACCGATTAAATGGGCAATTTCAAGGTAAAAATAGTACCAATACCCTCTTCGGATTCTACCGTCAGCTCACCATCATGCTTTTGCACGATGCCATAAGAAATGGATAATCCCAGCCCAGTCCCTTCTCCAATCCCCTTGGTCGTGTAAAACGGTTCAAAGAGTTTGGTTTTGGTTTGCTCACTCATACCCTGTCCATTGTCTTTGACGATAATTTCAATGAAATTATTATTCATACAACAACCTACGATCACCTGCCCTTGCGTGTCATTGTCGTCAAAGCCCCCATTCCCAGCTTTCTCTGAGATGGCATCGCAGGCGTTGACTATTAAGTTGATAAACACTTGATTGAGTTGGGCCGGATAACACAAAAGGTCGGGATCATCGACAAACGCTGTAACAAATTCGATCTCAGAATTGTTTTGAGTACTCACCAGATTAATGGTTGATTGCAAGCATTCGGTGATGCTGATTATTTTATGGTCAGCAGAATCGAGTTGAGTAAAAGTGCGTAAATCCCTGACTATCCCTTGAATCCGTTCGGCACCGCTTTCAATGGTTTTGAGATGTTCATACATGGGTTTAAAGCGCTGCCTAAAACTTTCAAGAATCACCTCTTCGGCATCTTTACCCGCCAATTCAAATAAGAAGTGTCTAAAATCAGTCAACTCTGCCGCTAGACTTTTCACACTGTTGCGCACAAAGTTGCTTGGGTTGTTGATTTCATGTGCCACTCCCGCAGTCAAAATGCCCAATGACATCATTTTCTCGACTTGAACCAATTGCTGTTGAGTCGCCAATATCTCGCGATTCTTTTGCTCCACGGCCAGTTTTTGAGTCTCTGCTTCACGATAGGCATTGGCATTATCAAGCGCAATGGCTGTGGTGGATGCTAAGGTATGTATCATCTCTTGTTGGTTTTTGTTATAGGCATTTTTGCGATAACTTTGTACTGAAATAACCCCAACAATTTGGCCTGAAACCATCAGTGGCCAGTACATCAATGAATTAATCTGCTTGCTTACTTTTGATTGGGGGAGCGGCATATCACCAAGATAACGGCGATAATCCTGCATAAAGTCAGCAAATATAACGGGCTCCTGATGCTCTACACACCACACAGCAATTTGGCTTTTGTCGTTCATCGACAGATGAAACGCTGGCACTTGTATCTCACACTCAGTGGCTTGCTTAAAAACGATACGTTGATTGTCGGGTTCGTACAGACCAATCCAAAAAACGTCGACATCCATCAAAGATTTTATGTGGCTGTAAACGGTGTTTAATAACGTTTTAAGGTCTAGTGTTGAGCTTATTTCGGTGCCTATTTTACTTAGTGCCAGAATACTTTGATTTGATTGTTCCAAATCTGCGGTACGCTCAGCCACCATTCGTTCTAACGAACGATTGATTAATTCAATCTCACGATAGGCGTTAGAATTTTCTACAGCTGTGGCGGTGTAGGCCGCCAAAGTTTGCAACATGTCCATATGATGTGGTCCATAAGCATCAATTTTGAGGCTCTGAACCGTGATAATGCCAAGCACCTTTTGGTTGATCAACAGCGGAATATAAATCATTGAATGGGGTTTTTGCGGCTCACCACCATCACACAATCCTCTACTGATTATCAGTCCATCGAGGTTTTCTATATATTGGCTGTGCTCCTTTTCAACATCATTGATCAATATCGGTTTTTTGTTTTCGATGCACCAAACCGCAAATTGATTCTTGTCCTTCATATCTCTTTTGTAGTGCTCATACCGATGATTACTTTCCATCGCCAGCCGGTATTCGATGATTTGTTTTTCCTCGCGATAAAAACCAACACCAAAAATGGTGGCGTCCATCAAACTGTTGACATGGCGATAAACGGTTTCGAGTATGGTGTCCATATTAAGGTTGGAAGTGATCTCTTTGCCTACATCGCTCAATACCGAAATATTGTCGGTGTGGTGAGTAACCTGCTGCTCCAAAAACAGCGTTCTGCGGGTAAGGATACTGACTCGTAATTGATAAAGGCCATACAAGCTACTTGAAACCAAAACAAAGGCCAGTAGTTTGGCCCACCAGGTCAACCACCATGGCGGCAAAATAGTCAGCGTCAAACTCAACCCCTTTTCATTCCAAACCCCTTGGGCATTGCTGGCTTTAACTCGTAATGTGTAACGCCCCCCGGGCAGATTGGTATAAGTGGCACGCCGATTCTTATAGCTGGTTTCAATCCAGTTTTTGTCCCAGCCTTCAAGCTGATAGGCAAATTGGTTTTCTTCGGGGTAGTCATAATGCAATGCCGAAAATTCGAATGACATCAGGTTATCCTCAAAGCCCAACGTCAGTGATTTGGCATGATTAATGGCTTTGGTTAACGGCGAGAATGTCTGTTCATTACTGACGGTCACGCTTTGATTGAGCAATCTAAAATCGGTGAACACAACCGCGGGAGGCTGACTTTCAACAATTACCCGGTCAGGGTAGAACCCACAATAACCACCGCTGTTGCCAAAAAACATTTGTCCATCCACTGATTGAAAATACGCCCCCTGACCGGCACCGCAATCGGCCTG
>JABSOG010000495.1 GCA_013216025.1 Algicola sp.
CTATGGCAAGTGATGCAAGTGATGCAAAATGGTCAGGGACCAACCAGCAGCCGTTTGGTTTCTTATTGTCATTTTGGCGTTGATGCCGGGCTCCAGTGTCAAAGCGTGACTTTTGAGAATGTAAAAAAGGCCATTGAAGTGCTGGCGTTTCGTCACGACAGCCTCAAAACCAATATCCATATAGATAAAAGCGGTAAGCCGAGTCAGTATCGCCAGTCAGCGTTCAAGTTTTGCCATTCACAGCATGATTTGACTGATACCCCCAAAGAGCAGCGTCAACGCCAGCTGGACCAGTTGATCAATAACAGCCTGTCGATGCATTTTGATTTGCGCGATGAGTCGACACTAAGGGTGATATACATTCGCCTGGACGACGAGCGAGTTCATTTGTTGCTGAGCTGTTCACCGATGTTTATGGATGGAGGCTCCATATTGGCGTTGTCACAATCCTTGGTCAGTCAGTTACACGGTCGAGACAGGGGCGAAGAGCCTGTCGATTACAGCGAATTTACCAGCTGGCAAAATGAACTGATTGATGAAGAAGACGAAGAGTGGGAAGACGGTCAGGATTTTTGGCAGGAACAAACCACGGTATTGCCGTTGTTGAGTCAACACGGTGATGACGCCATTGAACGCGACTTCAAATTGGTCAATACTTGCTGCCCATCGTCCAAGACATGGCAGCAATACGCTGCCAATAACAAGACTTCACTTGAAGCCATGTGCCAGGGGGCGTGGTTTGCCGTATTGGGTGGCCTGTTCGACAAGCAAATGTTGTCGATGGGGATCATTGCCGATGCCCGGCATGAATTTGATGCACTGAAAAACAGCCTGGGTTTGTATACCCGCCTAGTGCCGTTTACCCACAAGTACAACAGCGGCCACCGGTTTGCCGACCTCAGCCGTTTTGTTGGCGAGCAAAAGGCCAACGTATTGGAATGGCAAGACTATTTTGCACCCAAAGCCGGTGACAAGACACCGGAAGTGTTGTTTGAATTCCACCACTGTGCCAGTCTGGATATTATCGCCTATAGTGCGGATATCAGCCTGTACAAGCTGAAATTACAGGTATTGTCTGGTGATAACGGCTTGGACATGTCGATTGCCTATGATCCGGATTACTTTGGCGCCGAATACGTCCAGTCCTTGCTGACACGCATTGGCAAATTGCTCGATACTGTTGTTACTATGGGGGTCGCCACGGGGGATGTTAACCTTGGCGAGATTGATTTAATCGTCGATTATGACCGCTTGGCTATGGCTAAACTCAACGCACAAACCGTCACTGACAACGACACGATACCCAGTAAACGCGTACATCAATTGTTTGAATACTTCGCTGCCAACTTCCCGCAAACCAAAGCGATTGTTGACCAGCAAACCCAGCTGAACTCCCAGCTGACCTCCCAATTTACCTATGGTGAAGCGAATGCTCAGGCAAATCGTCTGGCTAATTACCTGATAAAACAAGGTATTAAGCAAGATGTTACAACAAGTGGTGTGGTCAGTTTGTGCATGGAGCGCAGTGCTTCAACTATCATTGCCATGTTGGCTGTGCTCAAAACCGGTTGCGCTTACGTAGTGATTGAGAAAAACCAGGCGATCAACAAGATCACCAAATTGTCGGCCAAGGTAAAATCCATGGTGATGCTGACGGATTTTGACCTAGACCTAGACCTAGACCTAGACCCAGACCCAGACCAAGGCAAAGCACTTAATACGGTACTTAATATCGATAAACTGACGTTGGACGCAGACGCGGTTGCCAATCCGGATATTGCCGTTAGCGTGGATGATTTGGCTTATATCATTTTTACATCCGGGTCTAGCGGCGAACCCAAGGCCGTGGCCATTGAACATGGCGGGATCAGCAACTACATTCACTCATATCAGCCTTGCGGGTTTGCCAGAGGCTGGCATTATGGTTTGGTTTCAACGCTGAGCGCAGACTTGGGCAATACGCCAATTTATGCTGCATTGACGACCGGTGGTTGTCTGCACATGATTGATTTTGATACCGCGACCAACGGCGTGTTGTATGGCGAATATTGCAAACATTGGCCGATTGACGTATTGAAAATTGTACCTTCGCATCTCAATGCCTTATTGGATTCGCAACAGACCCACAGCGTTTTACCAAGCAAATTCCTAGTCTGTGGCGGTGAAGCCCTGACCAATGCCCTGATTGATAAGATTTACAGCGACGAAGGTGATACTTGCCAGGTGATCAACAGTTACGGTCCGTCTGAGACCACCGTAGCATCAGTGGCCTTCATCCTTAGTGACAAAAATACCCGCAGTGAAATGGTTGATTTTAACAGCTCGGCTACATTGCCCATCGGCAAACCGCTTTGCAATACCCAAGTGGCCATTGTCGATGAACAGTTGCAGCCGGTGGCCAGCGGCGTCAAAGGTGAGTTGTTAATTGCTGGTGCCGGTGTGGCCAGAGGTTACATTGGCGACGAGCAGCAAACTGGCGACAAATTTGTTGAATTACAGTTTGCACATGACCACAAACCGCGACGTTATTATCGTACCGGCGACAGTGTCAAATTGTTGAGCCACGGCAATATCGAGTATGTCGGCCGGGTCGACAGTCAGGTTAAAATACGTGGATTCAGGGTTGAACTGGGCGCGGTAGAAAAATGTTTGCAAGCTTTTGATACCATTAACCAAGTGGTTGCTTTGGCACAAAAAGACGAGTCTACCGGTACTTCGACGCTGGTGGCTTATGTGGTGGCCAATCGCAAAAAAGCATTGGTGATAGAGGATGTACGTCGTCAACTGGCGGGCCAAGTCATCGATTATATGGTGCCGAGCCAGTTTTATGTGGTAGACGCCATTCCGATCACCGTCAACGGCAAAGTGGATAGCAAGGCATTGAAAAAGCTGGCAACAGACAGTAAAGCGGGCAATTACAGCAAACCTGAAACGGCCGTAGAGCAGCATATCGCCAACGTATGGCAAGAAGTGCTGGGGATTGACAAAGTCGGTCGCAAGGATGACTTCTTTGTGATCGGCGGACATTCGTTGCTGGCCATTGATGTTGCCACCAAATTGCGCGATATCTTTAACATTAACTTGGCGATGACCACCTTGTTTAACCATTCGAGTCTGATCTCGTTGGCTGAATTTATCGAAGGTTGCGACAAAAATGTCGACCAGTCGGCGATGGTTGCCCTCACCAAACAGCAAAGGACGCAAGCACTGCCGTTGTCCTATGCCCAGCAACGCCTGTGGTTTATCGACCAATTGGACTCAAACAGTGCACAGTACAACATTCCGGCAGCAGTTAAACTGATTGGCACCTTGAATATTGCTGCTCTGGAACAATCCGTCAGTTGTATTGTCCAGCGCCACGAAAGTCTGCGCACCTGTTTTGTTGCCGACCAAAACAACCAGCCGCACCAAGTTATTCGCGATGCAACGGCATTAACCATAACCGTCGATGATATCTCGGCTTCACCTGAACAATTATCTGCGCTGGTTGGGGCAGAAATGTCGCAGGGATTCAACTTGAGCAGCGATTTGATGCTGCGGGTTAAATTGTTGAAATTGGGCGAAACCGAGCATGTATTGTTGGTCACCATGCATCACATTGCGTCGGACGGCTGGTCGATGGGTGTGCTGATCAACGAATTCACCACCTTGTACCAGGCATTTGACAATGGCCAAAGTAACCCGTTGGCACCACTGGATATTCAATATGCCGATTACGCCCATTGGCAACGCAACTGGTTAAAAGACCAAGTGCTGAGTCAACAAATGGACTACTGGGTTGAGCAACTGGCTGATTTACCGGCTGTGCACAGTTTGGGGCTGGATTATGCGAGGCCACCAATGCAAAGTTTTGTCGGCGATACTTACCGCTCGAAAATAAGTGCACAAACCAATCAGGCGCTGAACAAGTTCTGTCAGGACAACGGCGCGTCATTGTTTATGGGCATTCACGCAGCGTTCTGCGTATTGCTGGCCCGTTACAGCAACGAAACCGATATCGTGGTAGGCAGCCCAATCGCCAACCGTGAGCAAGCCCAAATTGCCCCGTTGATTGGTTTCTTTGTCAATAACCTGGTACTGCGCAGCGATTTGTCCGGCGAACCGACTTTTAATGCCTTGCTCCAACGCAGCAAACAAACGCTGGTGGGCGCATATGACCATCAACAGGTGCCGTTTGAAAAGATTGTTGAACAATTGCAACCCCAGCGTAGCTTAAGCCATGGTCCGTTATTCCAGGTGATGCTGACTTTGCAAAACAACCAGGAAGTGGCGCTGAAAATTCCCGGCCTGCAATTGAGTGAACTGCAAGTGCAGGCGAAGACTGCCAAATACGATCTGGCGCTGACCATTACCGAAAGTGAACAGGGGTTATTGCTGGCCTGGGAATACAACACCGATTTGTTTTTTGATGCCACGATCACCCGCCTGGCTGGTCATTTTGATCAATTGCTTGGCGCACTGCTTAGTGCACCGCAGCAAAGCGTATTTGCCGTTGACATGATGAAGCAAGCCGAAGTAGAGCAGCAATTGGCGTTGTCACATGACTCAACGGCGCAGCATTCGAAAGATTTGCCTGTTCACCAATTGCTTGCTCACCAATTGTTTGAATCCCAAGTGGCAAACGCACCGGATGCGGTGGCTGTTGTCATTGGCACACAACAACTAACTTACGCCCAACTAAACGGTAGAGCCAACCAATTGGCCTGTTATCTGGTTGAAAATAAAAAAGTGAAACCGGATACCCTAGTGGGTATATGTGCCGAACGTTCGGTCGAAATGGTGGTCGGTATTTTGGCTATCCTTAAAGCGGGCGGGGCCTATGTGCCGCTGGATCCGAATTATCCGGCGTCTCGTTTGAGCTACATGCTTGAAGACGCCAAACTGACCACGGTATTGACGCAACGCCACCTAAGCGGCAGCACGCCGGTGACGGATGAAATGGCAGTCTACTTGGATGATGACGTGTTTTTGAGTTACTCAGCCGACAATGTTGAGATACCCGGATTGCGTTCAAACCATTTGGCCTATGTGATTTATACATCGGGTTCAACCGGCCAGCCCAAAGGCGTGTGTATTTCCCATGAAAACTGGCAGGCTTATGCCGGGGGGATCGTTGACGGCTATCAATTGACGGCTGACGACAAGGTATTGCAGTTCTCATCCATTTCATTTGATATTTTCGTCGAAGAATTCACCGCTGCATTACTTAACGGCGCAACCTTGGTGATGTCAGAGTCCCCACAGGTGCCGTCTACGGCCGAATTCTGGCAGTTGCTAGCACAACATCAAGTCACCATTGCCACTTTGCCAACGGCATACTGGCACCAGTTGTGTGTTGATGAAGGGTTGAAGCGCCAAGCGGCGCACAGCAGTTTGCGCTTGGTAATAGTCGGTGGTGAAGCGATATCCGCTGCCCACCTGCAAAACTGGCAACAGGGTGTTGTCGGCATCAAACTGTTTAATACCTATGGTCCGACCGAAACCACGGTCATTGCCAGCAGCTTTGAAGTAACCGAATTTGCCTGCCAAGGCAATGCAGTACCTATTGGAAAGGCGACCGCCAATAGCCGTTTGTACGTACTGGACAAACATCACAAAGTTGTACCGCAGGGCGTAGCCGGAGAGTTGTATATCGGCGGCGACAGCCTGGCCAGAGGTTATTTAAACCAGCCGGCACTGACGAAAGAAGCATTTGTTCAGGTGGACAACCAGCGGCTGTACAAAACCGGCGATCTGGTGCGTTGGTTACCCCACGAAAACCTGGCATTCCTTGGCCGTATCGACCAGCAGGTCAAGATCCGCGGTTTCAGGATTGAATTGGGCGAGATAGAACATGTCTTGACCGAACTGCCTACCGTTAACGAAGCCCTGGTGATCGCCAATGACACTGAAAACGGCAAACAACTGGTCGCGTATGTGACAACCGATGGCGATAAACCGGCACTGCGCAGCTCCTTACGGCCAGTAATGGTCAAGCAACTGCCTGATTATATGGTACCCGCGGCATTTGTTGTGCTCGACAGCTTGCCGTTAACCGCCAATGGTAAAGTGGATCGCAGCAATCTGCCGGAACCGGACATGTCATTATTGCAGTCTGAAATGGTTGAACCCGCCACTGATAATGAAAAAGAACTGTGCGGTATCTTCGCTTCATTGCTGGGGCTGGAACGGGTTGGTATTACCGATGACTTCTTTAAACTCGGTGGTCACTCGTTGTTGGCTACCCAGTTAACGTCGCGCATCGCTGCCGGGTTTGACCGCGAAGTGCCGTTACAGGTGATTTTTGAAAATCCCACGGTCAGCCAGATTGCCGATTATCTTGATATTCTGACGCAAATCAATGACACCGATGGGGTGCAAGACGCCGGTGA
>JABSOG010000496.1 GCA_013216025.1 Algicola sp.
TGAACAATTATCTATGGTTAACCCAGATAATTGTTCTAGCGCTTGTTCTATCGCAAAAACCATTCCCTGAGGTTGCTGGCCTACGAGCAAAAATCCAAACACCAAAAGTCTGTGACAGCCAATATCGACGCTTGAGACTCGTCTGCAATCACACAGTTTGACTAAATGCAAACCCCATGATTTTATTCAACATATAATAATCAAACCCAGAAAAGCCGTAACAGAATTATTAGCACATTAAAGCACTTTGTACGAATTTTTACAGTCGATTTGTTACCGCTGGCGCATAATATAGACAGTTTCAAAATAAAAATTAAAAAGTTGCGACGTTTTCAACCGTTCAATTGTTAGTTATATACTGATAGACAATCAGGGCTTGTTTATCTTTGAACGTTTAAACACCAACATGCCCAACCTATAACCAAAGGCAAAACAGTTTGAATCAATGGCGCGACGATCTGGTGATCGCAATGAAAAATGGTGAAAACTTGGCTTTTGAGCAGTGTTATCAACTGCTCTCGCCACAAGTCTACAGTGCCATTTTGCGTATTTGTAATGACCACGCCAGCGCACAAGACTTGTTGCATGATACCTTTATCAACGCGTTTGAAAAGATTGCCACTTATAACGAACAACACAGTTTTATCGCCTGGTTAAAGCGCATTGCCTTTAATAACACGTTTAACCACATAAAAAGACAAAAACTGGCCTTTGAAGTCGTCGAGCAACTGCCCGAAGGTGAATATGAAACAACACCCGAACAGCAAGCAATCGACTCAAACCTGTTGGTCACGCTGCTCGACACCGTGCCGACCAGCCATCGTTTGCTCTTGTGGTTATTCATTGTTGAACAATACAGCCACGACGAAATTGCCACGCTGGTCGGAAAATCCGCCAGCTATTCAAAGTCCATCGTATCGCGTGCGCTGATAAAACTGAAAAGTCACCCCGTGGTTGTGACCGAACAAAAAGCAAGGGGAATGCTCTAATGCATATTGAACAAAACCGGGTCAACCAACCGTTGACCGAGCTGGAAAACCAGCATCTGCAACAGTGTGATGAATGTCAGGCACAGCAACAACTGCTGGCACAACTAACAAACAGCGCCGTTGAACTTGAACTTATCACGCCACCCGCACAAAGTTGGCAGACAATTAAAGCGACAATGGCTCAGCAACGGGTTCAGCCTAGCGCAGTAACAAAACCGTATTGGCACAATGTTACCGCCATTGCCGCCACCGTCATGCTCACCATGTTTGGCTACCTGATGTGGAACAATTTTCAATTACAAAATCAACTTGAACAAGTGCTGCAAGTCAACCAAAGCCTAGAACAGCAGTTGGATCAAAAAGACGTCCCCGGCATTTATCAAGCCGATTTATTGTTGCAGGTCAGGGGAGTCGAGCAGGCATTGGACAAAGCCAAGTCAAAAACACAAATGCTGGCGTTATTAAAACAACGTCAACAACTGATAAGCGAGATGGTCGACGTACAAAAAGGAGCAGAAGATGTATTCAGCATTTAAACAAACTCACTTACTGGGTGTTTTGTTGTGCGGCTTAGCAATGCCCGCCCTTGGGATAGACTGTGCCACCGTGGTTTTTACTCCGGCACAAATCAACGGTCAAACCCACAATCTGTCGCTCATCAGTGATAACGGCGTCACAATCAAACAAGGCACAGGTACCGCTAGGCAACATCGTCTCTCACCCGGCTGGCATACCCTAACCATTGAGCAACAAGCCAGCGGTACGTCGATAACGAAGCCAGTGACAAAGACTTTGCGAATAGCTGTCGAAGTCGACAAAAAATATATCCTGAGCCTAAATAAAACAGGCAAAAAGATGGCACTGTTATCGAGCGAAACTTTTTTATGCAGCAAGCCTGAACATGTCATGGCACAAGCAAAGCTGGCCATTGGTCAATCAACCATCCCGTCCAATGAACAGTTACCACCAAGACTTGAATACCGGCTACGGCGTTTAATGGCCAAAATCGAAACCCACCATAGAGGATTAACCAACACCGAAAAGGCCAACCTGGTACCACTAACCCGAGTCAGTCGGTTTGGTGTCATATTCGACCACACTCATAGTGCCAACGACAAAGCATTACAGATTTTAGCCGTATCACCATTTTCTCAGGCCACCAGGCTGGGCTTGGCCAGTGGTGACGCCATCATCGCTTTGGGTGAGTCGCCAATCAATTTAAAAGACAGAAAAAACCGACAAAAAAACCCAAACAACGATTCAAATAGCAACGCACAGAACTATGCAGATAAAGCATTACAAAATTACCTTGGCCCGATGACAAGCGGCCAAACCATCACAGTCAAAGTCATTCGCAACGGTAACACCATCACCTTGCAGGGCACATTTAAGCCGGTGATTGTTCCCGAGGTTTATTATCAACTCGAACAATCAACCAACACCTTTGTAAAGACGGAGCAATAAACCATGAAATCAATTAAAACCCTTCTCGCCATCCTGTTACCCACCACAATAATGCTTGGCGCACCAATCGCTCAGGCCGCTGAAGGTGACAACAGCTGTGCGGTGATCTCAACCAAAAAAGTCCCGCTTAACCGTGACAAACACGAATTATTTCTGACCAGCCACAATGGCAAGCGCTTGTCACCTTTGACCGAATTACGCCATTTTTCAAGTCCTGCCAACATTCCCAGCAACAGCTATTACGGAAGACCTAGTGCAGCCACGCCAGGCACCGGAGGCAGCGTAGTCTACCGATATCATGAAAAACTCAAGCTGGCGCCGGGGATCCATCACTTCAGCGGTTATGCTGGCAAAAAATACACCGGCCGCTATATCCCAACTATTGGCCCTCAGGTTGGTGGCAGTGGCGGTAAAGAATTCACATTTACCATCAATGTCGAGGCAGGCAAACTTTATAACTTAATCGCACAACGTACTTATCCCAGAACCAATAATCTAGCAAAGAAATTTCAGCCTGTGATCTTGTCGAGCCAAGCGGTCGATTGCGACCAATCTAAGGCAACCAAACTCTATACCGCCATAAAACCAGACCCAGAAGTGATCAACAGTGCCGCATTGCCACAACAACTCAGTGAAGAATTCAACCAGTTGATGCTAGAGATAAACGAGTATTATCAACAAAGTCAGCCACAAAGAGACAACATCGCCATCAGCCGCAATGCAACACGAGATTATGTGTTTGGTATCAGTGGCACCCTGGCAAAAAGCGGTGGATTAGAGATCACCGTAGTCGATAAAACCAGCACAGCTGCCGCGCTAGGGCTTGAAAAAGGTGACGTTATTGTCAGCATCAACAGCAAACCCATCAATGCCGATACCTTAAAAGTATTAAGCAACGAAATTGGCAACACCCTACCCGGCGACGAATTGACCTTTGTTTTACTGCGTCAAGGCAAACAAGTGACACTGACCAAGCAGTATCAACCCGCCACCCTACCCGGCTTTCAAATTTATATGGATTTGGCATCCGCTAGGTAAAATAGCATCAATTCGGCCCGAATTAATCATTTTTGGGCCACAATAGCTTTAAAACCTTTTCGGGCGAGTTTGAATTAAGAGAAAAACCGATATATAAGCGCATTGACGATTTCAACCCACTGGGGTTTGAGGGTGCGCAGGCTGCTAATGGTAAAGAAGGTAAGTCGCTGTTATCGTGGTTTAATTAGAAGGTTTGTGGTCTTGGTGTCGTCGCTGTCGCGACGATGAGGGGTCGGACGGATATCTGGATTTGCAGTGAATCAGGCCTTAGCTGCAAGGTAATCAAACTCGCTGTAAACACATCCATGTGCGCTCAACCAAATCATCCTTGATTTGGATGGTTTGATTACCTTGCAGCCAAGACCTTCATTACAAATCCAGAGATCCGTCTTGAATAGAGAAAATCCACCATCCTCCCCGACCGCCGCCCAATTGCAACAGACGTTGCGAAAAGCGTCAGCTACGCTGTGCTGCGAAGCAGCAATAAAGGCGAAGCAGCAATAAAGGCGAAGCAGCAATAAAGGCGCAGCCGCGCCGAAAGGCATTTGCTGCTTCGCAGCTCAGCGAAGCTGTAATTTGCTTTTGCAACGATTTGTTGCGTTGGGCGGCGGTCGGGGAGGATGGTGGCTTTTCTCTAATACACGAGCACCAAAGGTTAGATGTAAAGTCTGTGACTCGGTGAGCAGACCGTCCAAAACATGGATGTTTTGGCCGAGCCCCATGGATGGGTTTATGCGTGTCTGATCACCGAGTCACGGGCTTTCCAGCTTCAAACCTTGGTCTCGTGCACAACATCCCCTTCGTCGCAACAGCGACGAAACCCCAAACCCCTAAGAAACTTGAACCCGCCACAACTCCCTAGCCATCGATTTCTCAGTCATCGCCTGACGCCCATGCAACGTATAAAAGTTATCAACTATCGCCAAATCTCCTGCCTCCCATTCATGTTCTACAAAGCATTGTGGGTGGTAAGCAATACCATTAACATCATCAATCAGTTTGGTAAACGCGCTCTTTGACACCTGCTCGCTGCTTAATAAAAACTGCTGCATTTGCAGTTCACTGCCTTCTTGGTAGCGGAAAATGTCGTCTTTGTGGGTCGGATGTTCAAACACCAGCGGGTAGGTATGCGGATCGCCACCAAAGTAGGTCATCTTGGTTTCGTAGGTGATATCAATGTGTTTCCAGCGATTGACTTGTTGTTGGCCTGCCAACTTCAATGCCATGCGGCTGTCGACCAGTGTGGTTTGGCCTTCTCCTTTGGCTGGTGGCGTTTTGCAGTACAACATAAAAGTCGATGCGGCAAATCGTTGGTCTTTTTTGACGTTTTCATCACTGTGGGGCAACATGCTCAAATCCCAGTGTAAGGGCGTTTTGTAAATGGAGTGAACAAAGCCTTTGGGGTTGAGTTCGGGTTTGACCACATGCACCGGGCCGAATTTCCACTGGTAGATATCACCATAAGGCTGGCAGAAATCGACCAAGTCGTCTTGTGCTTCAATAGGGGCTTCTTTGAGAATGACAAAACCAAAGTCTTCACTGAGCTTTTGTAAGAAACCGGCTGAAAAATGTTGATAACCGAGCTTTTTAGGATCGCCAATGCGCAGACCAAACTTTGGCCCTTTGACGATTTGATAAGTCAGTTCAGTCAACGACACCGAATCGACTTCGAGGTAAAACCAGTGCTGCCCTTGCCAAGTGACCAACGCCAACAAGCGTTCTTTGGCAATAGAATGGGGTAATTGAACAAATTGTCCGTTGAGTAATCGAACCGGCACACTGTGCCACGGTGCAATCGCTTTGGCGCTGTTGGGGTTTAGCGAAATGGTAAACTTGGGGCCCGTATTATCATACGAATGGACCGACAGGCGAATATGTTTTGGAAACGTGTTTTGAATGCCCTGATTGAGGGCTTTGCCCCGATACATCATTTGATAGGCTTTCTCGCTGATTGACGCCAAATAACCATCTCGGCATTGCTCACTGAAGCGCTCAAGGTTGATGTCGTGATACAAATAACTGCACATTTTGTCGTGCACCTTTGATTGCGCCGGATCTTTTTTCACTTTATCGACAAACTTTTCAAATGGGCGAGGGCCTTTGGCTATGGTTTTAAGCAGCGCTTTTCTTAACTTATCATCCGCTACATTGGCATTTAGCTCGGGCAGTATGGAGGACAAATCCGCCCACACAATATTTTCGGTGACTGTCACGTCTCGTAAAGCCAGTTTGTAATTTTGTTTGCTTTGGTCGCTCACTTGTACGACATCGGCAAAGGTGGTGCCGTCACTCAAAATGGTTAGTTTGCTGCCCGGTGGATAAATGGCATTGAGGTCAAAACACAGTTTGTCGAGTCGTTCGATGGCAATGACTTCACCATAGTCGGGCATTGCAGAAAAGGTTTTGTCTACATCATTAGGCGATTTGCACGGAAAACCCGGCAAAATTAGTTCTAGCGGTTGTTGGCTGGCAGTGAAATGTGATACTTGTTCAAGTAAAAAAGCGCGGCCTTTTTCGGCAAACTGACTTGTCGGGTGCGGCACAAGGTATTGTCCAATGAGGGTCACAATCGGCTCTTCTACGCCCGGAATTGAACTAGAGTATGTATCTAAATAAGAGCTTAAGACGGAACTTGGACTATGTGGTGGTTGTAAAGTCATTGAAATACCTTAATTTTAATAAATCTGCTGCGCATCTTTATAGGGGCCACGTAGTGGCCAAAGACCATGGAACAGACTGGATTAATTCCCCGCAGCTTTGAGGTCGGTGCAAAAGCCAATAACGATTCCCGTAGGTCGCGGTTCGACCACATGGATGTGGGAAGTTAGAGCAATGTCTGGAACTATTGCCGAGAACGGCGAAGCCGGAAGC
>JABSOG010000497.1 GCA_013216025.1 Algicola sp.
AGCCGAACAAGACGGTGATATCAGCGCCAACATTCAATGGTCGTCAGACATTGATGGTGTCTTGTCATCATCGACTTATTTGTCAGTCGGTAGTCATGTTATTAGTGCAACAATCACCGACACCGCAGACCATACAGAGCAAACCGCCATTATCTTTCATTGAAGAAAAAGCCTTAGAATATTGTGCTGCGTCTGGCATTGATTCAGCCAATCAATGGATTGAACAGATAGAGTTTGCAGGCCAACAAGTGCAATCGGGTAACAACAATGGTTATTTAGACAATACTGGCAATGCTGTCATTGACCTAACCAAAGGCGAAAACGCGTTAAAGTTGACACCGGGATATTCAGGTAAAGCCTACCGTAAAAAGTGGCGTGTATGGATTGATATCAACCAAGACGGTACATTCACTAAAAATGAAAGAGTCTATAACGGTCGTTCACGCAAAACAATTAACTCAACCTTGACCATTGATTCAGCTGCTTTGGCAGGCGAAACCCGTATGCGTGTTGCCATGCGTTGGGGCAAAAAGCCCAAAGCCTGTGGTGCATTTGAATACGGTGAAGTTGAAGATTATACCGTTAATATTCTGCCTTAGAGCTTTTGTTCAACCACATTATTTTAAAAAAGGACATAGTATGATTAAGAAATTATTTTTTATTGCGCTAATGACAACTTCGTTAGCCACACATTCAGCTGAATTAATTAGAGACGCAACGGTTATAGAAGTTTTTAATACCAACACCAACGGAGCAGATTTCGGCATAGTTCTGGAAGGTGGAACAGGGCGCTGCGTGTCGCCAACTCGGACAGTGATCACTTTTCCAGAAACGAAGAAACAATCTGACGATTCTTACAAGCAATCATTTGCCATCGCCTTGAGTGCTTTATCGACTGGTATGAAAGTAAGAGTGCATAACTTTGAGGATAATTTGTGTACAGGCGCCAACTTTATTGCGATCAGTAGATAACAGCTGTAAAGACATTGGGATCAAGTGGCTTGATCCCTTTTTTAACTCACACTCCACCTCGTCAACCCAATGTCATCGCCTACTTAAAACAGCCCTCACCGCATCCTCAAATGCTTGAGCTTGGCGACACAGCTCTGTAACCCTCCTCCAATTGTTCGAAATCTCCCCTGCCTTTTTTCGATATTCCCGCTGGCTCTTCTTCTTAATTTTAAGTGTCAAAGTCAGATATTTTAATTGCTCTTCAACCGCATCATTACACTCAACACCAGCCAGTAACCGATGACCTGACGGCAAATAAGATGCAGCAAGCCAAGTACCAGACGATTGCGCAGGTAAGCAAACAACGGTTCTTTCGCCAATGCTGACGCCACCTAACCAACTTCGCAATACCGATAATAACTCATTGCAACTATCAATTACCGGTGGACAAGATCTTACGCAAGGTAGTGCACCCCAATCATGCGTTTGGGCCAACTGTGTTACAAGTGCACCCCCATCGCTATATCGCATGGCAGCAACGTCAACATCCAAATGTAAAATCAATAAATCAAACCCAGCCAAAGTAGGGTCGTCATCTAATACACCGTCAAACCGTTGGCTGGTCGCATAACACCACTTCAAAACACCATTCCACCCCTCACCCATTCTTGGTTGAGTGGCTTCGGGTTGTAATAAGGTCAAAACAAATGGTTCGGTCATAATGGCTCTGAGGGCGGCTTCAATGATAATCAAATCGGTTTTACCTTCAGCAACCAAACCAATACGCAAATCAGACATTCGGCACAGCTCCTAAATGCCCCATTAACCACAATCTTGAAAGCGGAAAGTCTTCACTCATCTGCTGCAACTTCTCAGTAAGTTCGATTCGCCGAACGCGCGTCAAACCATTGCTATTGCGCTCAACGGCGAATAAGCGAACCTCTGGATCGGTTAAGTCCAATCCATCTAACACGGCTGGGTTATGAGCAGTAAACAGCAGTTGCCTGCTATCATCATTAACCTGTAACCATTGCGATAAATGGCTGGTTAAACGTGCTAACAATCTTGGGTTGAGTGCTTGATCAAGGTTATCGATGGCAAATACCTTGGGTGCTTTAGGCAATAAACACAGCACTGCGGTGAATAATACGTACAACGCCCCTTCACTGGCGTCATAGGCGGTTAACTCATTGCGACTTTTTGTCATAAAACGGTCAGTAAACTTGATTAATTTTTTGGTGCGTGGCACTTGAGGTGAAAGTAAAGAACCGGCTTGCGAGACAACCTCGATATCTGACACCCAATCAATGAGTTCTATCACTTGCTCTAAAATATCCTCACCAAGATCTGGAATACCATTTAAATGCTCTTGTAATGCATTAAACGCTTCGGCCAAATTACCACCACTCAAGCCAAGCGGATCTCTAGCTTGTTGATCAGGGCTGATGCCTCGTAAGGTCGGCGTATTCGGACAGTAAATTGCATATTCTTGCAACGCTTGCATAAGCTTTGAGGCGGCGTTATCTGGCGCAAGTTCGACAAGTTTGAGCGCTGCAAGACCAGCGCGAGGGTTGAGGTTTATTTTACTGCGTGCGCCATTCGCAATAATGGCTTCATTGTAATTAAACAGTGACTCGCTTTTATATGTCCATGCCGGTTCTGGTGAACCCAGCGGGTTTAACAACGAAACGCCATAACTCGCGCCAATATCGTTGGTTATGTCGATACCAATATGAGTAGGCGTGCGTTCACTGGCAAATGAGCTTTTGTATAGCTTTGGCACCCCTGCCCGAACACCACGGCGCATCAGACTTTCATCGTCAACCACGCCATTAGCCGCCGCCCCTAATACACCAAGGGCTTCTAGAATATTACTTTTACCAACCCCGTTTGCACCAATAAAACAATTGACTCGGCCAAGCTCAATGGGCTCATCCAATATCAAAGATTTAAATCCCTTTACCGACATGTTTCTAATGATCATTTTCACCCCAAGACACCATTTGATAACTAGTTTCCGAACGAGCACTAATTAACGGTGCAATTTAACTTATCTCAGGGCGATATTAAATCACTGCTTTTCGCAATACAAGCAACCATCAGCCTAAGTGAGCCCAGTTTGTTTGGATTTAGCAAAAACCGGGTAAATTCATTCAACAACATCCAGCTTTGCAAATCTATTAAGTTTGCCTTAAGAAACCCCTGATAATCTCGTTTTCATGAGAACTATCAACTATTCAACCTTACTGTTTTGTCTGTTCACTGCTGGCGTATTAATGCTGGGCTGGTGGCAAAAAGACGAGTATTGGTATACCCCCGAAAACGGCCTTGGTTATGCCTTTGGCATCATTGGTTGCACCATGATGGTGTTGCTGCTGCTCTACCCTGCCCGCAAGCATTACAAACCAATGCGCCGGCTGTTCAAGGTCCATCACTGGTTTCGCTTTCATATGGTGTTTGGCGTTTGGGGGCCGTGTTTTATCATGCTGCACAGTAATTTTAACCTCGGCTCAACCAACAGCACCATTGCACTTTCGTCAATGCTGCTGGTCGCTGGCAGTGGCGTATTTGGCCGTTACTTTTATCAAAAACTGCATCGCGGGTTGTACGGTAAACAAATTGAATTTTCTGAACTCGACAACGACTATCAACTCAGCAAAGCCGAGTTTTCACAGTCCCCGCTTTTTACCGATGACATGCGCCAAACCGTGTCTCAAATTGAAGCCGATTTGACCCAGGGCCTAGTGCCTTTACGCACCAGCATCCGCGCACGGCACCAGATAAGGCAGGTGCGAAAGCTCTCGAAAAAACGGTCGAATAAACAGCAGCCGAACGAACACTGGAAAATAGGGTTATCCAAGCTCTACAGCATGGCCAATTACGCCTTTTACACCCGGCTATTTTCGCTTTGGCATGTTTTACACTTACCGATATTTTTTATGATGTTAATCACCGCAACCGTGCACATTTTCGTCGTTCACATGTATTAGGAGGCACAATGAGGGTACAACGCACTATACAATGGCTGATTCTTATCTTGCCCTGTTTTGTGCTGTTCGCATTTGCTCAGGATGACACCGGGCAAGCTGAACTCAATTTAAAACAAATTCTCTTGATGCCAGGAGCGTTAACCCAGTCACACGCCAAATTTGAACCCCAATGCAACCAATGCCATCTGCATTTTGAACAAGCCAATCAAGCGCCCCTGTGTCTTGACTGTCATAAAACCATTAAAAAAGATGTGACCAATAAATCGGGTTTTCATGGACAGCTCAAACAAGAACAGCTCAACCAGTGCAGCAGCTGTCATTCCGATCACCTTGGCCGCGACTTCAACATCATGGCATTCGATATCGACCAGTTTGATCACAACAAAACCGAATTTCCGTTAGAAGGCAGCCACGCTGCACAAACTTGTAAAAGCTGTCATGACAAAAAACATCCCAAGTCGGGCAAACCCACCTTTGTATTGCCTGACTTCAAACCATTGGCCCAGTGCGCCAACTGCCACACCGACCCACACGAGGGCAATTTGTCTGACGATTGCGCCAGTTGTCACAATCAAGATAAATGGCAGGTCGCCAAGTTCGACCACAGCACAACCGACTTTTTACTCAAAGACAAACACCAAGACTTAAGCTGTCAGTCTTGCCATGTTAAAGATGTGGCTGCGCCCGTGGGCAAACAATGCAGTAACTGCCATCGCTCGAATGACCAACATTTGGGCATTTTTGGTGAAAAATGTGCCGACTGTCACACTGAAAAAGGCTGGGAAAAAACTAACTACAACCACTTTAAAGCAACCGAATTTGAACTGCTAGGCAAACACAACAAACTCGAATGTGTCGCCTGTCACTTTGATACAAAAGAACCCGAAAAAACCTGCAATGGTTGCCACCAAAGCAACGATATTCACCTTGGCAGCAACGGCAAAGATTGTAAAACATGCCACAACAACGACAAGTGGAGCACAACCGAGTTCGACCACGACAAGAGCACCGATTTTTTGCTGCAAGGCGCCCATAAAGAGTTGAACTGCTCGGCTTGCCACCTGCCCGGTCAGGTTCTTTTAGCAACAGCCCCTCATCAAACAACGAATGTTCGCCAATGCAAAGATTGCCACCAAGCCAACGACCCACACAAAGGTGCCCTCGGGGATACCTGTCAAGATTGCCATCAGCAAACCCAATGGCATGAAAAGGTCACCTTCAATCATGATTTTACTGATTTTCCACTGACTGGCGGCCATCAAATGCTGGTATGTCAGTCGTGTCACGACTCTGCCGATTTTGCGGTGAAAGAACAAGACTGTGTCGACTGCCACCAAAAAGACGACATTCACGAGCAAACGCTGGGCAACCAGTGCGCCACTTGCCACAACCCGTCGAGCTGGACAACTTGGCAATTTGACCATCAAAAGCAAACTGATTACCCACTTGACGGTGCACACAATAACTTGAGCTGCGAACTGTGTCACAGCCCTGCACTACCTAAACCTTTGTCACCACCCACCCGCTGTGCTACTTGCCACAAAGAAGATGATGTTCATAACGGCACCTTCGGCAAAAACTGTCAGCAATGTCACACCACGGAGCGTTTTTATGACTGATAAAATCCCGCATTATTTAGCGTTGCTGGTGTTTTTATGTTTTGCCACCACAACCCAAGCCGACACCTTCGACCACAACAACACGGCCTTTCCATTAACTGGCCAACACCAACCGCTCGACTGTCAAAGCTGCCATATTAATGGGTTGTTCAAGGGCACGCCCACCCAGTGCACAACTTGTCACGGCGACAACGGGATCATTGATGCCACAGGCAAATCAATTGACCATCTGCTCACCAACAACCAATGCGCCGACTGCCACACCAGCGACGACTGGAGCACCATTATCAGGTTCGAACACCAGTCGGTCAGCGGCACTTGTCAGTCGTGCCACAACAATTCAGTAACCGAAGGAAAACCCCCCAGTCACATTATCTCAAGCCAAAATTGTCAATCGTGCCACGTCGATAACAGCTGGCAATCGATTTTTAAAGTCGACCATTCACAAGTCACTGGCAGCTGCGCCAGCTGTCACAACGGCGACACTGCCACGGGCAAAGACACAAACCACCTGCCCACTGTTCAAGCCTGCGATACCTGCCACATCACCCAGGCATGGTTGCCCGCGACTTTTGATCACGCCAATGTCAGCGGCAATTGCGCCAGCTGTCACAATGGCGACATCGCCACGGGTAAAGACCCACAGCATATTTTGTCAAGCCAAACGTGCGAAAGCTGTCACTTAACCAACGTTTGGTCGCCCATTACCAGAGTCGATCACGAAAACGTATTAGGCTCTTGTTCAACCTGTCATGACGGCAACACCGCCACAGGCAAAGACGCCGACCAC
>JABSOG010000498.1 GCA_013216025.1 Algicola sp.
CAACAACACCCGCGCCAACTTCGGCCTGTGGCGAGATGGATACTGGTGATACTTGTATTGGTATACAAGCAGGCGGTGGCCAACATCATTTTGTCTACCACGAACCACAAAATCGAATGGCTTATGCGCCGATTGTTATTTTTATGCACGGTGGTGGCGATTCGCCGATAACGATAGCAGTTCGGTTCAAGCGGGTAAGTTTGCTGACGATATGGGCTTTTTGGCGGTGATGCCGGTCGCTACGCCTGTTGATAAACAAGGATGGACTTGGTCAAGTCAAATCGACGATATGACGACACGCAGTACAGATACTCAGCTGGTTTTGGCTATCATCGATGAGTTGGTCGCTAATAATCAAGCGGATCCCGATCGGGTTTATGTTGTTGGTTTCTCAGCCGGTGCCATCATGGGCTATCAGTTGGCTTGTCAGTTGTCAGACAAGATTAAGGGTTTTGTTGCGTTGTCGGGCTCAATGCGCGGCAACTTGTCTAATTGCCAGCCTGCGTACCCTGTTGCCATTCACCATATCCATGGCAGCGCCGACAGCAATATACCGGTTAATGGTGGCCCAGGTGTCAGTTCGGTACCGGGTGTGTTGAATTTATGGGCCGACATGATT
This sequence comes from Algicola sp., assembly GCA_013216025.1. Classification (GTDB taxonomy): domain Bacteria; phylum Pseudomonadota; class Gammaproteobacteria; order Enterobacterales; family Alteromonadaceae; genus JABSOG01. Next base: position 620 of record JABSOG010000498.1, read on the forward strand.
AACGGTTGTGACGGCACCGTTAGTAACTCAGCCGAGTTTTCAATCACAAACAACGCCAATATGGCGGTAACCAACACTTATAATGGCTGCATGGAAACACTCAAATATACCCAAGTAGCCAATGGCGACCATTTTCAAAGCTACGATATCAGTGTGTTACATCAGGTCATGGCTGACTTGTTTCAATAAAAATAAATCTGCTTCGCATCTTTATATAAGGCCACGCTGTGGCCAAAAGGGTGTAGCTGAAGGTCACTTGGGTATATACTGCGTAAAGTTGCCAGCCATCCAAAAACGAAGTGCAGTGAAACCCTTTTTCATCAACGATTATCAAGTCATTCCATCCAAAAATATCATTATATGTCTGGGTGAGCCGGTTTCGATCACGCCAAAAATGATGGCGGTATTGCTGGTGTTGTATCAGGCCAATGGCGAAGCCGTAACCAAGCAAGCGCTGCTTGAAGCTGTTTGGTCAGACGTTGTTGTCAGCGACTTGATCTTGTCTAGAGCGGTAACTGACTTGCGCAAAGTGTTTAATGAAACAGCCAAAAATGCGATGGTGATCAAAACAATCCCTAAAGTGGGTTATTGTATGGGATCAACCAATGTCTATACAGCACCTGATGAAAAATCCGGGCCTAAGGTGGGGATATTTCCTGCCACAAAAACAGCCGAAGTTGATAAGAAACCCATTTTACTGTCGATTATCTTATTGTTTGTGCTCACTGGCGTTGGCTTGCTGATTTATGGTCAATGGCAACAGCCCAGTCAACCCATTCAATTAATCCCTCATAATATAACGGCAGACATCCACAGAGAATCACAACCCCGTTACAGTCCTAGTGGTAACACCATCGTCTATATTGCACGAAACAAGCAAAAAGTGAATACTAGTTCGCTAGTGCTGTATTCGACGCAAAGTAAAACGTCCACTACTTTGGTTACCTTTAAAGGCTTGATTGAATCACCGACTTTTTCGCCCGATGAAAGTACTGTCGCCTACTATGCACGTACCAACACCAGTTGCGAACTGATGCTGTTGAATGTGTCGTCACTCAAAACCCGCTCGACAAGCTGCTTGCCCAGATTTAAATTCAATTTAGATTGGTCAAGTGACAAAGATTGGATATTAACCGGCCATGGCAACCTTGGTGTTAATCAAGAAGGGTTGGCGCTGATTAATGCCAGTGACTTTTCAGTCAAGACCATTGCAAAACCAGACGAAGACGGCGCCAAGTATTTGTTCGCCCGACTCTCGCCGGATGCCACCAAGGTAGCGACAACTTATTTTCACCGAACATCCAATCGCTGGAAACTGGGTGTTATCGATGTGCAAACCGGCGCATTCACCGTGTTGCTCGAAATTCATCGGGCAATCAATCAAGTGGTTTGGTCAAAGCACGACAATTTGCTGTATTACGTTATCGCCAGTGGGCAGCATGGCGGCATATGGCAGTTCGATATGGATTCAAACAAAGAAAAACGACTTTATAGCGGTGACATTCTAGATTTGGATTATTCTCGGGTGCTTAACCAATTTGTTATGGTTGAACAGCAAAAAGACTTAAACCTGTGGGCATTTGACCTTCACGGCGCCCCTCTTGAGGAGGGTAAAGACGTTTTGCCACAATCGCAAGTCACTTTTGGGTCAAAAAAAGAGCATCAGCCAGCGCATTATAAAGAGCAAAACACTGGTGTTGAAAAGATTGCCTATATTTCGAATCAAACCAATGCCAATAATCTGTGGGTTAAAGACTTATCGACCGGCATTGAAACCCAGTGGACATATTTCGAAGATGGTATGTTGGCTGACGTTCAATTCTCTGGTGACGGTCAAACGGTTTATTTTAACTATTCATTGAAAAGCCTGATGCAGGCTTACTATATAAGCTCACCCAAAACACCAGCCCTAGTTTTTGAACCCAACCACAGTTATCGAATGTTTAGTTTATCGGCAGACGATCGGTTTATTTACTTCTCAAGCGATGTTGGAGGCAAATGGCAGACCCACGAAAAGAACTTAAATACGGGGCAAAGTGAGGTCATTTTAGATTTTATCGTCAATGATCTCTATTCACGTGGCGACGACTTATATTACAAAAGATTCAACGACACCCAAATGTTCAAAGCGACTAGGGTCAATGGTGAACTAGAGTCAGTCGATCTTGACCCATCAAGAGGCTTTTACGGTACTTGGCGGCTGGTTAACAACAATATTTATTTTATCAGCCAAGAGGCCAAATCACGGCCCAAATTCTACCGTTATAACCTTGTGACCAAAATCGTGGATGCACTGAGCGAAATCCGAATTTCGTATTCGGTTGGCGATGTGGGCTTTGCGGTAACTAAAGACGAAAGCGCCATTTATTACACCCGGCTCGAACATCAAAAAGTCGATGTTATTGGGCTTGATGTGGTTGATTGATTTAAACATACCAGCCAACTTTATTCTCCTTGCCACGGCTGCTATGCGTTATTGTCAGTACCCCCAAAATCTTGTTCATATTGTGATTTGGCGGCGGCTTCGTAATTTGTGTCTTCAGAGTAGCTGGTTAGTTTGGCAAACCTGATACCTTCGGGGTCTTTGTCGTCGAATGTTGTCGAGGGTGACTGGGAAGCTGGGCCGGGATTAACTTGTGGTTCAAGTTCAGCTATTCTCTCTCTGAGCAAATTGGCTTGTGGGTCGTGTGGTGCCAGTTCCAAAACTTTTTTATAGCATTGTGAGACGGTTTTGGGTTCAAAAAAATGTTGGTCTACCAAATGGCCTAGATTTAGGTATCCTTGAGGCTTATCTGGAGTAAGTTCAATTACTTCTTCAAAACAAGCTTTGGCTTCTTTGTATTGAAGAAGATGAATAACAAGAAGAGCCCCTAATTTACTGTATGCTACTGAATAAATTGGGTTAATCTCTATGGATTTTTTGTAACAGGCCTCAGCATTTTTATGTTGATTTAAGTGTCCGGTTAACAAATCGCCAAGATATCTATATGTTACGCAATCATACGGATTGATACTGAGAGATTTTTCCAAACAGGCTTTTGCTTCTTCATATTGAGAGAAGTGCTTAGATAAGAGTTCCCCCAACAATCTATGTGTATACGCACTATTGGGGTCGATGACCAGAGCTTTTTGATAGTAGGTTTTGGCCTTTACATGTTGATTTAGCTGTTCTGTGCATAGCCGTCCGAGTGACCGTACGGCATCTATATAGTCAGGTTCAATTTTAATGGACTTCTCAAAGTAAGTTTTAGCTTTTGCCGGTTGATCTAGATGATCCGCTAATATTCTTCCTTTAATCAAGTAAGCCCTTTGCAGGTTTGCGCCTAATTCTATGGACTTATCACAACAACCGATAGCAGTTTCATATTGGTCAAAATGGTTTGCCAATAAGTGGCCAAGATTTGAGTGGGCATTGCCATTTTCGGGGTTTATCTCAATCGCTTTTTCAAAACAGGATTTAGCACTTTCATATTGATAAAAATAATCTCCCAGCAGAATGCCAAGGTTATTAATAGCCTCAACATTATCTGGGTCGATTGTAACTGCTTTCTCAAAGCAGGTTTTTGCTTCATCTCGATTATGCAAATGGTGAGTTAAGACACTACCTTTTTCTATATATGCCTGTGCATTATTCGGTTCCAACTCAATAGTCGTGTCAAAGCAAGAAAGTGCTTTTTCGTATTGTTGTAAACGATGTTCAAACAATTGCCCCAATTTCATATGCGCTTTGACATTTTCTGGTTCAAACATAATCGTGTGCTTAAAACAGTCTTGTGCCTCCTGATATTCTTCAATAAAATTCGCTGCTACTTCTCCCAACCTAAAATAAGACTCAGCTCCCGCACCAAGCGCAATGGCAATCCGATGATTGTTCGCTGCTTTGTCATAAAGCTTATGATCAAAATACAACGATGCAAGATGATCAAAAGTCTGCCTGAATTGGGCTACATCGACTGCCATATCCTTATACAAATCTAAAGAGTGGGCGGTGGTTAACCCCAACGAATATCGAACAATGTCAACGTAGGCATTTTGAGCTTTACGCAAACCCCATTCACTTAATAAGCTCAATGCCTTAATTTCGTCTTCAATCGATTGATGATATTGCGATAATGCATTGAGGGTGATCTGAATTATTTCACGGTCAACAAAATCCGTCTTATTAATCAAAGTTTGGGCCGATTCAAATTCTTGGCTGCCGATGGCTTCATTGAGCAAATAATCAAAGGCTTCGCGCTCACCGGGTTTGTTGTCAAACACAAACTGGTAGGCTTCAAGTAGCTTGGCCTTCATATTGCCTGCTATTTGGTAGCAACGGGCAAGCTCCAAGTTAAGTTGCACGCTGTCGGTGTCAAGGCCATCGCCCAACTGGGCAATAAGGCTGGCAATTTTGGCTTTGTTGTCTTTTTTCTTTGCCCGGTTGGCGTGGCGACGCTTAAAAAAGGCCTTAGAGGATTGTGCAGATAGAAAAGTCAGATACTGCTCTGTCGGCGACAGCAGACCTTTAATAAAAAGCCGATAAACGGTTGAGCCAGTAAACAGGAGCAAATACAAACTGATCGTCACGAATAATGCGGTGGAAAAATCGAGATTCGAGAGTTGTTCTATCACGCTGGACATAACGCGCTGCTTTTATTATTGGAAACAGTTTTTAGTATAGAAGAAAAATCAGGTCACAATCAACTCAACATTAGGCCAGAGTTAATCTCTCACGGCTCCAATATAAACTGAGCAATGGCTTTAGACACTTGCTCATCGAGCAACAGTTCGCGGTGTGGTGCTTGAGTGACATTTTCGGTGACTTGCCAATGGGTTTTGAGTGTTTCTGGCAATTCACTTGCCTGCCAAGTGACTGATGCATCGCCATCGGTAAACAGGGTGGTTTCAAAATCGCCCTGATGATAGTCAGACCAACTGTCTTCGTTGTCGATAAACAGGTTTTGCTGTTGATGCCAAACAATCTTGTCGAGTGTCGGCTGGCCCTTGCCTCTAACGTGAAACAATTTAACCGGTTTGTTTGAGGGGGTTTTGATGGGCTGATGCAAAAGCTGACTCAACGCATTGGCCGAATTTAAAAACTGTGGGTCGATGGCCTTTGAGGCCAATTTATTCCATTGATGTTGTTGCCATACATTGGGTGACCACAAGTCTATATTGAGCGGTTTGAGCTTATCGTCGAGGATTTTGTCGGTATAAGTCGGCAACAGCTGATAAATAGCGGCAAAGGTGCGATAAGCGTCGGTATTTAAAATGTCTTCGTTCATCATCAACTCGGCACCTTTAACCAAATTGATAAAAGCGGCAACTGAGCCTTCAAAAGGTGTGCCTGCCATGATCACTTTGTGGACTTTAGCTGCGCCTAACCAGTTTTCTGGTGTGTTTTGTGATGTGAATCCGTGCGTTGGTTGAATTGCAGGTTTGCGTACAGTTTCAGTGCCGTAGCGCAAGTAATAGCTGACCATCAGCCCCGACATGCTATGGGCGACAATCGATACCTTGTCGCCGCGGGCGCGGTACCGGTCAATTTCGCTGTCGAGCCTTTGCAGGTGGCTGGTTAAATCTAGTCGCCAGTCATAGGCAAATTCGACCAATTTGGCGTGCTCACCGAGGTTTTGTTGCAGCAGTTGCAGGGTTTGCCCGTAAACGTCTTTGGCGTAAACCCAAGGGATCACCGGGACTTCTTTTAAAACTTGCGCCGCAACCAGCGCTTGGCAGTCTTCATC
>JABSOG010000005.1:0-3314 GCA_013216025.1 Algicola sp.
ATTGGAAGCCTCGATGATAACAAAGCATTGAAACCCACCAAAGTAGCAGGCGTTATTGTCGGAAAGTCCTTGCTTGAAGGCAACTTCACCCTTGAGGAGGCAATTTCATGCTGGCAAAACGCATAATACCCTGCCTAGATGTCCGTGATGGACAAGTGGTTAAAGGGGTTAAATTTCGCAATCACGAGATCATTGGCGACATCGTGCCATTAGCAAGAAAATACGCCGAACAAGGCGCAGACGAGTTGGTGTTTTATGACATCACCGCTAGCGCCGACAACCGCGTGGTCGACAAAAGCTGGATCACCCAAATCGCCCAAGTTATCGACATACCGTTCTGCGTCGCCGGTGGTATCAAAACCGCCGAACACGCCCAACTGATGCTCGAAATGGGTGCCGACAAAATCAGCATCAACTCCCCTGCACTGGCAGACCCAGACTTAATCACCAGATTAAGCGATCAATTCGGCCAGCAATGTATTGTGGTCGGCATCGACAGCTATTTCGACAAAGACAGCGGCCAATATCAAGTGTATCAATTCACTGGCGACGAAAAAAGTACCAAAAAAACCCGCTGGCAAACCTTCGACTGGATTGAAAAAGTTCAAGAACTCGGCGCAGGCGAAATCGTCTTAAACTGCATGAACAAAGACGGCGTACGAGACGGTTACGACCTAACCCAGCTAACAAAGGCCCGAGCCGTATGTAATGTGCCGCTCATCGCCTCAGGCGGCGCAGGCGAAATGGCGCATTTCACCGCCGTATTCAAAGAAGCCGATGTCGACGGAGCTTTGGCCGCCAGCGTCTTCCACAAAGACATTTTTAGCGTGCCCGAACTCAAACATTACCTTAAAGAACAGCAGTTGGAGATAAGAATATGATCATCACGCAACAGACCATAAAAGTTTTGGCCTGGGACAAAATGGACGGCATGATCCCCGCCATCGTCCAGCACCAATTCTCTGGCAAAGTGCTGATGCAAGGTTACATGAACAAAGCCGCCATAGAGAAAACCCTAGACACCGGCCTTGTGACCTTTTACCGCCGCTCAAAAGACCGCTTGTGGACCAAGGGCGAAGAGTCAGGCAACAGCTTAAAACTGCTCAATATATCGACCGACTGCGACAACGATAGCATCATCGCACTAGCCGACCCAATTGGCCCAACCTGTCACCTTGGCACTGAAACCTGCTGGGCAAACAACGCCAAACCCCAACTCAGCTTTTTGGCCGAGTTAGAGCAAATAGTTAAATCTCGCAAAGGCGCAGATAAAGACACCAGCTATACCGCGTCACTGTTCGAAAGTGGCATCAAACGCATCGCCCAAAAAGTTGGTGAAGAAGGGGTAGAAACTGCCTTGGCTGAGGCGACAGGTGATATTGAAGAGTTAAAGAATGAGAGTGCTGACTTGTTGTTCCACCTGCTGGTGCTGTTGCAATCTTGTGATACTTCGATGAGTGAGGTTATTGCGATTTTGCAGGAGCGGCATAAGGGGTAACCAACGATTTATTTATTCAATTACCCTAGCGAAATCAAATACGTTATTAGCTAAACCCTTTACAGGTATAATTGATCGCGGTAGGAATGAATTGCTACCGCGACCAGTTAATTGACTAAAAGAGCAGTTTGTCCGATCGTACTGTTGTTTGATCTTGTTATTCGTTAAGCTGTCGACCAGTTTATTTCCGCTAGGTTTGCGACGTTCGTCGTGACATCATATCCTGCCAAGCCAGCAACCATATTCGTCTGATCAAATATGTTAATGCTGGTTGTGAGCATGAGATGAGCTTTTTGAAATAAACCAGACGTTGCGACTTTAGGCGCAATATGCTCTCCTGGTGCCGCCATTATCGAGATGGGTTTTCCCGTGCCATTCGCTAACTTTTGTGCGAAACCGGGGGCAAAGTACTTGCTTCCACCCAGGGCGGTTTTAGCACCCGGTCCATACAAACTAATGGCATTGACATCCGTATCTTTTAGCTGTTGATTAATTTTTCGAATCACGCGAGTCGTTGATGTGGGCTTTAAATTCGTCAATTGAACGCCCAATGTTACTTTTTCTTTGCCGTTAGCGGTAATAGTTCCTTTTACAATATGTGCATTACTACCTGATTTGAATCTGCCAGCCACATTACCACCCAGTCCAAGTCCAGCAGAGACATAACCTGTTATGGCACTGGCATACGCTAATTTTGCAGAATATTGTGGGTCACTATCGCTGTACGCACTGCTGGCAATACCTAAACCCGCACTGGCTATGCCTACGCTTGCACTTGCCACAGTTAATGCAGCGGCAACGCCGCCAGCGCTTGCTACCGCAGTCAGCCCGCCGACTGCTCCGCCGGCTGCAAAACCTGCTGATATCAGTCCGGCACCAGCGACAATGCCTGCGCCGAGGGTGGCAATACCCACCACAACGCCAAGAATACCCATTCCAATACCAAACCAGGCTGCCCAGCTTAAGTGGCCGGTCGGGTCTATCAGGTTTATCGGGTCGCCTAGGGCAAAAGCATAGGGATTAATGCCGCCAGCACCAAACGGGCTTAAGCTATCGGCACTTTGAAATTGCATCAATGTCGGGTTATACACTCTATATCCCTGACCCAGATGATAGATACCTAATATAATATCGCGGCGTTCACCATTAAAACCCAGTGCCAATTGCACATCGAGCGGAATTAGCTGTAAAGGTAAAGCGGGGCCAGACTCGCCGGACGCGAGAATGCCCATTGGCAGGGAGAATAGCACTGACGAGCTCACCAGCATTGATGAGCGTTTGATAAATTCACGACGCGATAATTCCGGCAAATTTAGGGATGACAGGTTCTTTGTTTTTTGATCATCGTTTTTCATGTTTTAATCCTCTAATTACACGGGTGACTGTGATTTTTGTTGCTCACCATAGGCTGAATATTCTGCCTGCTCCAACTCAGTTGTAGATAAATCATAACGCTTGATTGGGGTGGCTTTATGGTCTGAAATGATCAGTGTTTTGGTGGTGCTACTGCCACTTTTATTGAGGCGGACCAAGGTTGCGTAGCTGCCTTTTATGTTCATTGCACTATCGTCACCCTGCATTTGTGTTAAGAGCTGTTTACCACTGTAGTAGAGCTTGACAGGAAGCTGGCCTGGAATTTCCTGAGCAATTTGCAGGCCTTGGCCATTGTATTTATAGCTGGTCAGCAATTGCCCGGTCTGGTCTTGAACGCGGAGTAATTGGTTCAGTGCACTGTAGCTGTACTGATAGCCTTTTTCATCCTGGATAAGATTGCCATCATGGTCATAGATAAGCGCAAATTCGTTCGTTTGCTCCG
>JABSOG010000005.1:3324-14171 GCA_013216025.1 Algicola sp.
GTTATGCCGACGGATGAAAGCAGGCCATTGATTGTATAACGTAATTCAGTCGTTTTTTTACCGCCACCCGGTGTCGTTTCAATCCGTTTAATGATGTCGCCGGTATCATTGTAAAAGAAATCTTCATTGCTCTTAACGTCAAGGACTAAGTTGGCCACTGCCATGCTGTGGGCATCTAGCACTACCACATCCTCAAATTCAGCGCTGTTGAGTATTGATTCTTTCTTAGTTACTTCACCAAATTTAGTATAACTATAGGCTACCCCGTTTTTGCTGCCGTCACCGTCGTAGATACGATGGGATTTAACCTTTCCCGCATTGGTGTAGGTGAAACTCTGGTGATGTATTAGACCGGTAAAGCTTTTAGAAAGTTTTTTTGAGGTCAGACGGTTGAGTGGGTCAAAGTCATATTCAACCATATGAACGTACCGAGCATTGACAGCCGAATCCAGAGTTGGGCTCAGATCAATAGCTTCAATACTTACCTGATCAAAGCCGTTATAAAGCAGGCGCACACTAATGGTATCAATCTCATAGAATGCTAACCGCTGATGCTTATCATAAGTGAATTTTTCCTGATGGCCTGAAAACCCCTTTCTCGTGGTGACTATGCCATGTCTGTTGTAGGCATATTCACAGCGTTTACCATCTTGGATTTCTGCTTTGGTAAAACCATTGTCATAATATTCAATGGATGAGCTGGAATGTATATTGGTTATTTTCAATAATCTGCCACTGGGTTTATGGTATTCAAACTGGCAAGTGTCATCGGGGTGACTCACCTCTTCCACGACATCGAGTAGCGTATTGAGGCGGTAGGTTACTATTTTTCCAGAAGCGAGGATCACCTGGGTTGCTTTGTTTGTCGACACAGAGCTGTAGCCATAGAAGCAGGGAATAGAACCATTTTTTGTTTCGGCGACAATGCGTCCATAACCATCAAAGGCGCGTTCACCTTGTATTATGCCGTTGAGCGATATTTTGGTGACTAATTCGTCGTCAGAATTGGCATCGTATTCTTTTGTGATTACCCTGTCCGCACTGGTATCGGCAATGGTTTGAATGGTTTCTTTGACACAACGGCCATAGAGGTCATATTCATAACTCCTTTTTAAGGTATTATTCTCATTTTTTTCGACCACGTTACCCTGCGCGTCGTATTTGAATGTTATCTCGGCATTATCTAATGAGTTATTGATTTTGATGGCTTTGCCGTTTACATCGTAATGAACGCTAATATGGGCACTTTTGTGTGCTTCGCCATAATCGCTAATTTGTGTTTCTTTATAGTTGGTGACTGATTGAGCGACTTTGTCTCGAATGGTGTACTCGGTTAAACCAGAAGGCTGGATTGTCTGACATACTTTGCCCCAGCAATCATATTGGTATGACGTGACTGAAACCAGGTTTAGTAGTGTATCTTCGCTATCATTAGCAACTGCAACCACATCAGCATTATCGTTAAAGACAGTTTTCGACTTTACTGTTCCTGATACATTGTAGATTTTTGTTGAAATCAGCTTTTCTGTGTTGCCGGTGTCTTTATGAAAGAGACTCACTTCCCGGCCCAATCCGTCGTAGGTGAGTTTTTCATACCGGCCAATGTTATCAGTAATGGTCAGTGTTCTATTACCATGATCACGGTTATATTGCGTTGTCACCTGATATTCAGAGCCTTTGCGCAGGATCTCTTTTGATATAATGCCTGCCGAATCATACTGAAATTCGTCGAGACGGCCGTTAATCTGTTCTTTTTCTAGCAGTTGGTTAGTTAGCGTTGAATAACGTTTATTTGTTATCAGTAAACCTGGATGATCATTTACACTGCTGGTTTCTGTTACTTCAAGGATGTTGTCAGCGAGTAGCTGATAATGTGATAGTTCGCTATTAATACGGGTACCGACTTGATTATAAACAGCTTTTACCCGGCCATGTAGCAAGGGGGTGCTAGTGTCATCATAATGTTCGAATTGAATGGCGGTGAGCTGGGTATTATCACCGGCTAAATATTGTTCTTCATAGGGTACCGGGTAAAGGTCTTCGCCATTAAGAGATAGTAACGACGAATAGCTGTAGGTCACTTTTTCCAGTTGATTATTCTGCAAATCAAATACAGTTTTGCTTTTGAGTAAAAAAGGCAGACCACTCAATAAGGGCGGGTATCCTGTCGACCCCGATGCGTCATAATAACATTGAACGGTCCGATTTCCGTTGGCTTCGGTGCGTGCTAGCAGATTGCCGTATTGATCAAAAGTCTGTTTGACTGTTTCTTCACGTTTTTCGAGTCGCTCATTAAAGTAAGTGGTCATGATTTCGGTGGGCAAAGCAAACTGTGGCACTTGCTGTTCAAAGGATTTTGAGAAATCAAACGGATAGGTGTGATCACGCTTCAGGAACATTCTGGCTAGCGTTGTTCCCGCTAATGTTTCATGTTGTTCTGTAATTAACAGGTGATATTTATCATAGATGCGTGTTATTTTACTGATCGGCGTTGTTTCAGTATTGGTGTACTGATAGTAGCCAATCCTGTCATGAATGTTGTCCCTGTCTTTATAAAGCGTTGCGCCAGATTCAGTACCTAAATGATTGTTCAGACTGTATGTGTAAGAAGTATCGATTGTTATGAAATCACTACCGATTGTGCTTTGTGATTTAACCACTGGTATCAACACAGGTTCTGAATCCCCGTCATATTGGACTGATATCATATCGTAGGCAAACAGCTCTTTGGCACCTGACGGGAGCTCAACCACCGTAATAGTATTACTCAGACCACCTTGATTTACGGTTGTAAGCTTAGTGGTCCTATTAACAGAATCGGTTATCTCAGCCAAAATGTTGCTGCTCAGCACCAGCTTAATCTGACTGCCACCCGGGCTGGTAACGGTTACCAAGGTGTCGGTGTAGTTTATTGTAATCTGCTTATTGGCGTTATCATTCACCTCTATCAGTCTATTTTCACTATCGTATTTGAACGTCAGGCCATGGCCAGAGGGAGACTCCATTCGCTTCAGCTTGCCAAAACCATCGAGGTATTCGATGGTACCATCTTTATATATCACCTTGAGTTCGTCACCCGATATGACCTCAAATTTAAGGTTGTAGAGCTTCTGATACTCCACCTTCAGGTAGGTTTCACCATTGGCTTCCGATTCAGTTACCGGGAACACCGAACCGCTTGAAAGGTACAATCGTTTATTTGTTTTGTTGTATCCGGTTAAATTCAGCGACCAACCTTCGCCAAACCCTTTGTTTTCTTTGGTAAACGAGCTAAAAGAAATGGCCAGATTGAGATCGGGGCCTATCAGGTTATTGCCATTTATTGCACCAATATCAAACGAAATATAGAGTTCGCCCGTTCTTCGATCGACATTTTTTGTGTTGTCATCACTGTAGTTGTAGGCGTTAGAAAAAACGCCAGTGGATGTTGAATTCAACTGTGACATTATATGGTCCATTAGTTGTTAACAATGAGGGGGAAAAGTAAAAGGTGATCATTCATTATAGAATTTAGGACTATGGATAGGAAGCAGAAACACCCATTGTATTAACATTTTTACCTGAACTCATTATCAGCTGTTGTCAAATGCGCTGTTATATCTTCACCAATTAAATAAAGAATAAACTTTATTTAATAAAAAAACAGGCGTAACATACCCCCAGTAAATTGGAAACGGTAAAATCAAGGGGAATATCAATGGAAACAGTCCTATCAGTAGAAAGGTTAAAACGCTTCCCGGCCATCGTGTGGGCCATGATCATCGGCAACTTCTTTATTCGCGGCACCTACTACATGGTGTGGCCATTTTTGTCGGTCATTCTATTTAGAAAATTCAATCTGAGCGCCGCCGAAGTGGGTTTGGTGCTCACTGGCACCACGGTATTCTCGGTGATACTGGGGGTTTATGCCGGTAATCTGTCTGACCGTTTTGGTCGCAAAGCCTTGATGTATCTGGCCGCCATTATCGGCGTTGGCGCATTCGCCCTGCTGTCGATAGCCGACACTTTGCCGCTATTTATCGTCGCTGTCTTTTTTGCCACCCTGCCCCGAACTCTGTGGGATTCACCAAGCAAAGCTTTGCTGGCGGATGCCATGCCCGACAGTAAGGATCGTGAGTTGGCCTTTCAGGCCATTTATTTTGCGGTGAATGTGGGTGCTGCCCTTGGGCCACTGTTTGGCATATGGGCCGGTTTAACCGGGCAACAATCGAGCTTTATACTCACCGCTTATGCCTACTTTGGTTTGATCATTACTTTGTTTATGGTGTTTAAATCGACTTCCGAATCGCAGCCCAAGCAACAAAGATCTGAGCAAAACTTCAAACAAACTTTGCAACTGCTAGCCACCGACCATGTCTTTTTAATGCTGATTTTGGCCAATATTCTGATCATGTTTGTTTATGCGCAGGGCGATTCTAGCCTCATTCAATATCTCACCCGTGCCGATGCGCCTGACTTGGTCGGTTTGATTTCGTCGATGATAATTCTCAACGCCCTCACCATCGTTACTTTGCAGTTTCCGCTGTTAAAGTTGATGGAAAAGTTAGTTGTCCGACAAAGAATATACATCGGTGTTGCACTGCTATCGGTATCCCAGTTAGTCATGGCATTTAACCCGGTAGACAACTACAGCGGCTGGTTGGTGGCGATTTTTATCCTCAGTGTCAGCGAAGCGATTTTGTTTGCCAATATGAACATTCAAATAGACCAACTGGCCCCTGCCCATTTGCGCGGCAGCTATTTTGGCGCAGCTAGCCTGTATTCGCTGGGTTTTGCCTTTGCGCCACTGATGGGCGGTATTGTGCTCGACACCCTTGGCGGTCCGGCGTTGTTTTTAATTGCCTTTGGTTTGTGTTTATTGGTTATTGCGATGTATTTGGTGAGCAAGCGGTTAACTAGACCTGATTTTGCCACATTGGAGAACCAAACGATTTGATTACTGCACCAAAATAGCAACAGCCGGCCATATCTATTTCGACTACACTTTAAATTATCTATTTTGCAGTCAAAGGCCAAAGTATGTATCGCTGGTTTAACTTTCGGTTAATGGTTCAGCTTGTCATGTTAACTGTTGCATGTATCCTTTGGCCTGCGCTTGCGGTCGATAACCCACTCAAGTTTCGTCGATATTCGCTAGAACATGGACTTTCCCAGGGCAGCGTCATCAGTATCATTCAAGACCGACAGGGATTTTTGTGGCTGGGTACCCAAGATGGATTGAACCGCTTTGATGGTTATCAATTCAAGATTTTCTACTCTGAGCAAGACGAGCCCAACTCAGTCGCTTCCAATTACATCCCCAGCTTGCATGAAGATGTCAATGGTACTTTATGGGTCGGTACCACCAATGGCCTAGATAAGCTCAATAGAGATAATGATACGTTTATCCACTACACCCTCACTGAAGAAACTCGGGAGAATATCGGCAGCCAATACATTCGTGTAATCAGCGATGCTCCGAACAACAAACTTTGGGTGGGTACCTATGGCGGTCTGTTTTTGTTCGACCCGGCTACCGGCCAGTCGACACGCTTTGTCCATGACCCCGCGGACCCAACCTCGCTTATCGGCAACAATATTTACGCACTTTTAACCGACCAACAAGGTCAATTGTGGGTGGGCACCAATATGGGTGTTGATATCCTGCCACCGGGAAAGCAATCATTCGATCATTCCATTAATCAATTCATCAAACAGGCTGCGCTGACAGATGAAAACATTGCTGAATTTATTGAAGACAAAAATGGCATTATCTGGATAGCCACCTATCACACAGGCCTGTATAGATTTAACCAAAAAACCAAAGAAATGGACAGTTACAGCCACGATGCACAAAACCCCAACAGTCTTATTAATGACAGGATCCGCTCACTGTTAATTGACCGTTATAACCAATTATGGGTCGGTACCAGCCGGGGCTTGAACATCTATAATCCCAAAGAAGACAATTTTGCCCTTTACGTTAATGATCCCAGTGTGCCATCCAGTTTAAGCAACAGTTATATCTGGGAAATGCTAGAGGACAATAATGACAGTATCTGGTTGGGCACCAGTGATGGGCTCAATCAGTTTGTTCATAGCACCCGTTTTTTTGGCCATCGTCACAATACTTCAATTTCAGGTAAGGGGCTGAGCCACAAGCGGGTGCGTTCACTTTTCAAAACCAAAGACAACGTATTGTGGGTGGGGGTCAATAATGGCCTTAATCGACTTAACCCCGAAACGGGTCAATATACCTACTATCAGCACGACGATACAATACCCAGCACCATCAGTCGCGGCATGGTGATGTCAATTTTAGTGGATTCAAAAAACCGGGTTTGGGTGGGTACTTATGACGGTGGGCTTAATTTATGGCTGCCATCCGGCGGATTCCAACATTTTATCCCCCAACAGGACAATCCTGCGAGCCTAAGTAACCTGCGAGTTTATGACATCAAAGAAGATAAAAAGGGTTTTTTATGGTTGGCAACCAATGATGGTTTAAATCGATTCGACACTACAACCCAAACCTTCGAGCATTTTTTCCATCAGCCGGGCAATATTAATTCTCTCAGTTACAGCGGTATTTATACGGTATTGCCCGGTGCTTCTGGCGACATTTGGGTGGGCAGTCGCAACGGTGGGCTGAATCGCTACAACCCATCCACTGGAGACTTTCAACGTTATGAACATGACCTGAAAAACCCAAAAAGTATTAGCCACAACCGAATTTTTTCCCTTTACCAACCCAATGCCGATGAACTGTGGGTCGGCACTTCAAGAGGTCTGAATCGGTTAGATATCACCACTGGCACTTTTTCTCACTTTGGTAAAAAACAGGGTCTGCTCAACGAAACCATTTACGCGGTTACCGGCGATGAGCAAGGTTTTATTTGGGTCAGTACCAACCACGGTCTGGCCCGCTACAATCCGATCACCGGACGCTTTAAAAACTTTGACAAGGCACGCGGTCTTCAATCAGCCGAATTCAACAACGGGTCGTTTTTCAATGCCCCCGATGGTGAGCTGCTGTTTGGCGGCATCAACGGGTTTAACCGCTTTTATCCCCGTAATATTCAAGACAATACCCAAGTACCTGCCGTAATATTAACGGATTTTCGACTGGCCAATCAATCAGTACCTATCCAATTAGACACCCTGCAAAAAAATAATGCCATATTCACGCTGCCAAAAACCATCAATGCTCTAAGATATTTAAACCTGTCGTATACACAAAACCTTATAACATTCGAATTTGCAGCTTTACATTTTATGTATCCCCAAAATAACCAATATGCTTACATGCTGCAAGGCCAAGATGAAGACTGGATTTATACCGATGCAAAAAACCGCCGAGCAACCTATACCAATTTACCAGCAGGTGATTACACGCTACGTATAAAAGCCAGCAATGGTGATGGCTACTGGAACGAACAGGGCAAATCACTAAAAATCACGATAACACCACCACCATGGAAAACCTGGTGGGCTTATTCAATATATACCTTGTTCATTCTCGGCATTGTGTGGGCCTTTGTTCATGCCCAGCGCAAAAAAGTGATTTATCAGCAATCAGTAAACCGGCAACTCAAACAGGTCGATAAACTCAAGGACGAATTTCTTGCCAACACTTCTCACGAATTGCGCACCCCGCTAAATGGCATTATCGGGCTGGCTGAATCATTGATAGATGGTGTTGCCGGGCAGTTACCTGATAAAGCCAATCATAATCTGGCCATGGTCGTCTCTAGCGGTAAACGTCTATCAAACCTGATCAACGATGTGCTCGACTTTGCCAAACTCAAAAACCGCAACCTGACTTTACACACCAAATCAATCGACCTTTACAGCATGGTTGAGGTGGTGTTAACGCTGTCACGCCCTATACTAGCAAACAAAAATCTTGAGTTGATCAACAGTGTGGCCAAAGACCTGCCCGGAGCCGAAGCCGATGAAAACCGCCTGCAACAAATCTTCCACAATATAATCGGTAATGCCATCAAGTTTACTGAATCAGGCAAGGTTGCCGTATCAGTTGTGCAAGACGACAATATGTTGACCATCAACATTACCGACACGGGTATTGGCATTGATAAAAAATACTTTGCCACCCTGTTCGATTCGTTTGAACAAATTGAAAGCCACACCCAGCGTGCTCACAGCGGCACAGGTTTGGGGTTGTCGGTCAGCAAACAGTTGGTCGAATTACATGGCGGCACCATTGCTGTAGAATCTGCAACAAACCAAGGTTCAACCTTTAGTTTTACTCTGCCCGTTTCAGCCGAAAAACCATCGACCAATACAAGTTTTGAACAAGTAGTAACTCGCCTACATGCGCTGAGTGAACCTGATGACCCGTTGCCCATCAAACCCAAAACCAGCCACAATCAATGCCGCATTTTGTTAGTCGATGACGAACCGATGAATTTGCAAGTTTTACATAATCACCTGACATTGCAGGACTACCAACTGGTTGAAGCCACCGGTGGTGAACAAGCCCTGCAATCTATCGAGCAAGATGGCCCATTTGATTTGATTCTGCTCGACGTGATGATGCCCAAAGTCTCGGGTTTCGAGGTGTGCAGCCAACTACGCAAAACCCATTCGCTCAATGACCTGCCAGTAATCTTCCTAACCGCCAAAAACCAGGTCGCCGACATGGTAGAAAGCTTTACGGTTGGCGCTAACGATTACCTCTCCAAACCCGTCAGTAAACACGAATTACTCACCCGAGTCGAAACCCATCTCAAGTTTTTGGATATTCATCGTAATTTGGAGGGTAAAGTAGCTGCGCGTACAGCCGAGTTAGAGCACAAAAATAAAGAGATCATAGACACCCAACAACAACTGGTACAATCGGAAAAAATGGCATCTCTGGGCACCTTGACCGCAGGTGTCGCCCACGAGATCAATAACCCCAATAACTTCATTCATGTCAGCAGCCAAAACCTTGAAGCAGACCTGATTAAAACCCAACAGTTTTTCATCGACTTGGCGGGTGATGAAGCAGACGAAGAGATCCTTGCCAGTTTCAGGCAACAATTCGAACCATTCAACCACCATCTGGACACCATCAAAGAAGGCTCAAACAGAATCAAAACCATAGTGCAGGATTTAAGAACGTTCACCCAACTCGATAACGCCGAACAAAACACAGTGGTCATCACAGACTTACTCAAGGCAACGGTCAACTTGGTGCAGGCCCAACACCAAAAAGTCATTGATTTTGAACTGGTATTTGAAGATATCCCCCAGTTACACTGCTATCCTGCTCGCCTCAACCAAGTGTTTATGAACCTGATTGTCAACGCCTGTCACGCCATCAAAACCCAAGCTGACAAGCAGCAAAAAGGCCAAATAACCATAGGTTGCCGTCCAATTAATGATGCTATAGAAGTTTCAATCAAAGACAACGGCTGCGGCATGACCGATGAAACCAAAAACAAACTGTTTGAACCGTTTTACACCACCAAAAAAGTCGGCGAAGGCACCGGGCTGGGTCTGTCGATATCCTTTGGCATCGTCAGTAAACACGGCGGTCAAATACACGTTGAATCACAGCTTGGGGTTGGTACTACGTTTATCATTGAATTGCCCAACATGGATATAGGTAAGGACTCAGTGCCCGGAGCATACTGATTATGCCCTCATTGCAATATTTGTTGATAAAACAACAATTCCACCAATAACAAGCATTGTCAACACCCGGTTACCGCCCTCTTTTGGTCTATAGTTACAACAAACCTCCAGCCACAGGGTAAACCCACACAAGATGCGTCTGATTTTCGTTTTATGGTTATTGCTGTCCAGCGCGTTTTGTTTTGCCTCACCAACAAACATCCAGTTTGCCACTCGTTTCGAGCATCTATCCCTTGAAGATGGTCTGTCGCAGATTTCGATTTTTACTATCCTCCAAGACAGCAAAGGCTTTTTATGGTTTGGCACCCGGGATGGTCTTAACCGTTATGACGGGTACAATTTTAAAGTGTTTCGCCATGATCCACTCAATCCCAGTACCATTTCAGATAACTATATACGCACGCTGTTTATAGACTCAAAAGACCGCCTCTGGATTGGTACTTATTCTGGTGGATTGAACCTGTTCGATGCACAAACTGAACATTTTATCCGTTTTACCCACGATGCCTCAAATCCTCATAGCCTAAGTCATAACAGCGTTAGTACGATCCATGAAGACAGTAAAGGTACCTTGTGGATTGGCACCCGGGGTGGCGGGTTAAACCAATTAGAGGAGCCATCAAGCCAATTAAGAGAGCCATTAGGGCGATTTAAGCGTTTCAAACACTTTGATGCTAACCCAAGCAGTTTGAGCAATGACTATATTTATGCCATCGTTGAAGACATCACAGGCAACTTGTGGGTAGGTACCCGTGGGGGGTTAAATCACTTTGATATCCGCCAGCAAGCTTTTAACCATTACAAGCACCAACAGGCTGATCCAAACAGTTTAAGTCACAACCGCGTTTACGCCATCCATGAAAGCACCAAAGGCAACCTTTGGCTGGGTACGCCTAATGGGATCAACTTGTTTGATGTTAAAACCAAACAGGTTAAGCGATTTAACCATCAGGAAAATGACCCCAACAGCTTGAGCCACAACAGCATTACCAGTTTCTTTGCAGAGTCCAACGACACATTATTAATAGGCACCTATGGTGGCGGACTCAACCGGTATTCAACAAAACACAACCGTTTTGTTCACTTTAAGCATGATGCCGACGACAATGCCAGCTTGAGCCATAATGTGGTCAGATCAATCTATAAAGACAAGCAAGGCGCCCTTTGGGTTGGCACTCAAGGCGGTGGCATTAACAAACTCGATAACCAAAAAAAACAGTTTGGCT
>JABSOG010000049.1 GCA_013216025.1 Algicola sp.
ATGGTAAAGGGCCTGCGTCTGTGGGGGCTTCAGCCCCGGCTGCACCCCCAAGACCCGCTCCAAAACCTGCTCCAGCACCTGCGCCAAAACCGGCACCTGCGCCAAAACCTGCACCTGCACCAGTGGCAAAAGCTAAGCCTGCGCCTGCAAAAACCGGTGGTGGTCAAGCCGTACAAACTGAGACCACGGTTAGAGTCGATACTAAACGTCTCGATCAGATCATGAACATGGTCGGTGAGTTGGTATTGGTCCGTAACCGTTTGGTCAGCTTGGGTATTGCCATCGAAAGCGAGGATATGACAAAAGCCATTTCCAACCTTGATGTGGTGACAGCTGACTTACAGGGCGCGGTAATGAAAACCCGTATGCAGCCAATCAAAAAAGTATTTGGTCGCTTCCCAAGGGTGGTCAGAGATTTGGCTCGTAGCCTGAAAAAAGAGATTACACTGGAATTGTTTGGTGAAGAAACTGATTTGGATAAAAACCTAGTGGAAGCTTTGGCCGATCCGTTGGTGCATTTGGTTCGAAATTCCGTCGATCATGGTATTGAAATGCCGGACGTACGTGAATCTGTGGGTAAGCCCCGGGTTGGCAGCGTCAAATTGTCGGCGTCCCAGGAAGGGGATCACATCCTATTGACTATCGAAGACGATGGCGCGGGTATGGATCCTGAAAAGCTTAAAAGTATTGCGATAGAACGTGGCGTACTTGATGTAGATACGGCCGCAAGAATGTCTGATCAGGATGCCTATAATCTAATTTTTGCACCTGGTTTTTCCACCAAGGTGGAGATCTCCGACATTTCAGGTCGTGGCGTTGGCATGGATGTGGTCAAAACCAAAATCACTCAGCTTAACGGTACCGTGTTTATCGATTCTCAACTGGGCAAAGGCACAATATTAGAGATTAAGGTTCCACTGACGTTGGCAATTTTGCCAACACTAATGGTGATGGTAGGCAAGCAAACTTTTGCTTTGCCATTGGCGGCGGTCAGCGAGATCTTCCATTTGGACTTGTCCAAAACCAATGTTGTCGATGGCCAGCTGACCATAATCGTCAGAGATAAAGCCATTCCGTTGTTTTATCTGCAACATTGGCTACTTAAGGGTGGCGGTGGACCAACTGGCGAAGGTGAAGGCCATATTGTTATTGTTCAGATAGGCAATCAACAGGTAGGTTTTGTTGTTGATTCGTTGATAGGTCAGGAAGAGGTGGTAATTAAACCATTGGATGCGTTATTGCAGGGGACACCTGGTATGGCCGGTGCAACAATCACATCAGATGGTGGCATTGCTTTGATACTCGACGTGCCGAATCTGTTGAAACACTACGCTCATACCTCAAAAAATTATTTGAGATAGCAACCTAAAGAGAAGTAGAATCAATGGCGTTCAAGGTCCTAATTGTAGATGATTCGAGTTTTTTTCGGCGCAGAGTCACTGATATTTTAAATCAGGATAGGGACTTGGAAGTCATTGGCACCGCAGTCAACGGCAAAGAGGCGGTGGAAAAAGCGATTGAATTAAAACCGGACGTGATCACCATGGACGTGGAAATGCCGGTGATGGATGGTATCACCGCGGTCAGGAAGATCATGAAGGCCATACCCACGCCGATATTGATGTTTTCCTCATTGACTCACCAAGGCGCAAAGGCTACTTTTGACGCCCTTGATGCTGGGGCTCTGGATTTTCTGCCGAAAAAGTTTGAAGACATCGCCCGGGACAAAAAAGAAGCGGGTGAGACGTTGCAACAAAGGGTTAAAGCGATAGCGCGCAAACGCACATTTTACCGCCCTAGCAAACCATCAACACCAGCAGCAGTCAAACCGTCAACTAAGCCCCTTATACCAACAACGGCACCTGCATCATCAACAGCAAGGGGTGATACTCGAAAATCAGTCGCGCCAACAACAAGCCCAGCTTCTTCAAGATTTTCAACCACAGATAGAACCAGGACCGAGCCTTCACGTTCACCTTTAGGGCGTGATAGTAGAGCTGATTCAAGGGGTGACACCAGAATAGATACAAGGCGAACTGACACCAGTTCAAACCTGCGCAGACCAAGTACGGCAACACAACGAGAACCCGTCTCGTCGCAATTTTCACCGCCTAGCCGCAGAAGTGGCCCAAGTGACATAAAATTACTGGCTATTGGCACCTCTACAGGTGGCCCAGTGGCACTGCAAAAAATATTGACTTCCTTGCCCCAAAGTTATCCCCAACCCATTTTGTTGATCCAACATATGCCTGCAACATTTACCGCTGCATTTGCCGCAAGGTTAAACACTTTATGCCAAATCACTGTAAAAGAAGCTGAAAACGGTGAGATTTTGCGTCCGGGTACCGCCTATCTAGCACCGGGTGGACAACAAATGATGCTCGAAGGATCACCTAGCGTTGCCAAACTTAAAGTTATAGTGGACGATAGCCCGCGTATTACTTACAAACCCAGCGTAGATATTACTTTTGGCAGTGCTGCCAGGGTATTTCAAGACAAAGTGTTGGCTATCGTGCTGACAGGTATGGGGGCTGATGGCAGGGAAGGGGCCAGAATGTTGAAAAAACAAGGCTCCAGAATTTGGGCCCAGGACGAACAAAGCTGTGTGGTTTATGGTATGCCGCAAGCTGTATCTAATGCCGGTATTTCAGAGGCTGATATCTCTTTGAATGATATGGCTGATAGGATCATCAAAGAAGCAGGATATGGATAAGCTCACACTGCTGGGTTTTTTTGTTGCCCTAGTAGCGGTTATTGGTGGTTTTGCAGTAGAAGGTGGCATGATTGGTACGTTGTTTCAGTTACCCGCGTTTCTCATTGTATTCGGTGGTACCTTGGGTGCGGTGATGTTGCAGTCTACATCTGATCAGTTTGTCAAAGGATTATCCTTGTTTAAATGGATCTTCGTCCCTCCATCAATCGACATTTCAATTGGTATCGAACGCATTTCTCATTGGGCTACTGAGGCACGTCAGCACGGTTTTTTGGTATTGGAATCTGAGGCGCTCGAAGAGGAAGACTCCTTTACGAGTAAAGGGCTAAACCTTTTGGTTGATGGTGTTGAACCTGAGGTCTTGCGCGACGCCATGGACATTGAATTATCACTGCAAAAAGAACACCTTAATCGTTCTGCCAAAATATACGAGGCGATGGGCGGTTACAGCCCCACCATTGGCATTATTGGCGCAGTTTTGGGTTTAATACAGGCAATGAGCCACATCCAAGACCCTGACCAGCTGGCGATGGGGATCGCTACTGCCTTTGTCGCTACAATCTATGGGGTTGGATTTGCCAATTTTCTCTATATCCCGGTGGCCAATAAATTAAAACATGTTATTTATCAGCAAATGCTTTACAAGGAAATGCTGGTTGAAGGTATGTATTCTATCGCCAACGGTGAGTCGCCCCGCAGCATTGAAATCAAGCTGTCTTCTTATCAGTTGAGTTAATCATGTATCGGCAGCGGCGTAACATTAGAGGATCAGATCAAGATAGCGAGCATCAGCAACTCGATCGCTGGCTAGTTTCTTACGCCGATTACATGACTTTAATGTTTGCCCTGTTTGTCGTATTGTATTCAATCGCCATTGTTAAAGATGAAGAATATCAGGTATTGTCAGAAACCTTGGGTAAGGTATTTGAAACCAAGGCCAGTGAAGGTCAAGGTGTACCAGGCGAGGGTATATTGCTGCATAATGATCCGGCTGATACTGAATTCCAACTCTACGGTAGCTCCATAGCTCAAGAAAGAGGTCCTGAATTGCTTGATGGTCGCAATGACGTATCCACCGTGACGGGCAAAAAAAGAGGCCATCCGCTGTCGGCACTCGAAGAAGACCTTAAAGATGCACTGTTTGACTTGACCGAAAATGGCGTGGCTAAAGTGCAGTTGGACGATGATTGGTTGACTATCGAACTCAATAGTGGCTTATTGTTTGCCAGCGGGAGCGCATCGCCAACCAAATCGGCTGAACTGGTGTTAAAAGAGATTAATACCATCATAGGACCTGTACATAATTTTATCCGGGTCAGGGGTTATACTGATAATCAGCCGATCAGTACTGAATTTTATGCCTCTAATTGGGAGTTGTCGGTGGCGAGGGCAACCGTAGCATTGAGAATGCTCGAATCTTTGAATATCGATTCAAGGCGGATGGCTATAGAGGGTTATGGGCAGCATTCGCCATTCACTGAAAATGACACCGCTCAAGGGCGTAGTAGCAATCGAAAGGTGGTCATCGCCTTGTCCAAATATGCATTGGATGTCAGTATAAAACCGATTGAGGCCGAAACTGAGCCTAAAACATTAGCACCATCGCAACAAACAAAGCAACCAAGCGGTGACCATGAGCAGGTT
Organism: Algicola sp.; assembly: GCA_013216025.1. Lineage (GTDB taxonomy): Bacteria > Pseudomonadota > Gammaproteobacteria > Enterobacterales > Alteromonadaceae > JABSOG01. The sequence goes on from JABSOG010000049.1 coordinate 4,358, forward strand.
CAAGTGATAGAATTACCCTCAGGTGGTATTCGTATCACCACAAGACGAGACAACAGCGGCGATATAAAGAAAGATAAAGAAGATAATAAATGAACAGGGTCAGGGCAATTTAGTGAAAATTTGGACAGTCGCCAATCAAAAAGGCGGGGTGGGCAAAACCACCACAACAGTGACCTTGGGCGGGTTATTGGCCGAACGGGGTTACAACGTATTACTGATAGATACCGATCCCCATGCTTCGTTGACCTATTATTTTGGCATCGATTCGGAAGAGTTGGAATTAAGCGTTTACGAATTGTTTGTCCGGGGTAAACAGATAAGTCGTGAAGAGATCCTGCAGTCTTTGTGTCCCAGTGGCCTTGAGCGACTTGATATCCTGCCAGCGACTATGGCATTGGCTACGCTAGATCGTGCCATGGGAAATAAAACCGGTATGGGTTTGATCCTGCAAAAAGCGATAGAAAAAATAAGTAAAGATTATGATTATGTTATTCTTGACTGCCCGCCGGTTCTGGGGGCATTAATGGTCAATGCCATTGCCGCTTGTCAGCGTTTGCTTATTCCTGTTCAGACCGAGTTTTTGGCACTTAAGGGGCTGGACAGAATGCTAAAAACCATGGATTTGATGCAAACTACTCAGGTTAAACATTATCGTTACACCATTATTCCCACCATGTACGACAAACGCACCAAAGCCTCGTTGCAGACATACAAACAATTGATGGAACTTTATTCGGATCAGGTGTGGGCCGGTGTTATTCCCGAAGACACTAAATTCAGGGATGCAAGTTTGGCGCAGCAACCGCCGTCGGTTTTTAGTCCTAGATCCCGAGGCGTTTTTGCCTATAATACGTTATTGACCCATTTAATGTCTGAGGTAGTGAGTGAGTAAAAGTGGATTCGCCAGTGAAAAGGTAATGAGAAGTTACCTCGATGCTTTGTTGATCGAAGAAGATGAGCAACAAGCGCTTGCCCAGCCAGACGAAGCTGAATTGCGTCCGGTTGCGCGCTTGCTTGAAAAGGTCAACGTAATTGAACAACCGGCACGAGCTAAAGCCGTAGAAAAAATAAAAGCCAAGGTGATCGCAAAACCTGTAACAGCCGCGCAACTGGCTAACAAAATAGCCCCGCCGCCAAAGGCTGAGGTAGAAGAAAAAGAGTATCGAAAAGGCGAATTCCAGGCGTTGTTTTTTGATGTCGCTGGACTCACGGTAGCCGTGCCTTTGACTGAATTGGGTGGCATTCACAACATGGGCAAACTCAATACCCTGATAGGTAAACCTGATTGGTTTATGGGCGTGATGGTTCACCGCGAAAATAAATTGAGTATCGTCAATACAGCTAAATGGGTTATGCCAGAAAAATATGACGAGATGCTGGAAAATAACTTAGAATATCAATATATTATCATGCTGGACAATAGTTCATGGGGACTGGCCTGCGAGAAACTGGTCAATACGGTGACACTGTCTCAGGATGACGTTAAATGGCGTAAACACAGCGGGCGAAGACCTTGGCTCGCGGGATTGATAAAAGAACGAATGTGCGCTTTACTTGATGTAAGTGCATTAATAAAGCTGTTCGAACAAGGGCAAAGCAGCCTCGAAGAAATTTTATCTGTAGCTGATCATCGTCCTTAAACTCACATCCATCGGCAATTGCTCCATGCATTGCCCTAATAAGCACATCCGTGTGCAAATGTGAAGTTTCAGGAAACCGCTACGTTCAAGCACAACATAAACAGTAATCAGCACCAGAAAATGATTTTGCGCCTGTAAATGCAGGCATGTATAAATTTCTTGCCAAGGAGCAAGCGCAATGAGTCAAGACAGATTAGTAACGAACGCCACGAACGCAAGCAATGCCAATGATGAAGTATTACAATGGGTGACCTTTCGTCTTGAGAATGAAACTTACGGTATCAACGTAATGCAGGTTCAAGAAGTGTTGCGTTATACCGATATAGCCCCGGTCCCGGGTGCCCCAGGTTACGTGCTTGGCATTATCAACCTGCGAGGTAATGTTGTTACTGTTATTGACACTCGTTCTCGTTTTGGTTTGCCATTTAGTGACGCCACAGACAGCACCCGTATCGTTATCATCGAAGCAGAAAAGCAAGTTATCGGCATCTTGGTCGATAGCGTAGCTGAAGTGGTTTATCTGCGTACCTCAGAAATTGATAACGCGCCAAATATTGGCACAGATGAAAGCGCCAAATTTATTCAGGGTGTCAGTAACCGTGATGGACAGTTGTTGATTTTGGTCGATTTGAACAAACTACTCGACGAAGAAGAGTGGGATGATATCGCAGGCTTCTAAGATAAAGGATCCGCCCAGTGCGGATCCCCAAATTTATGTCATATTTTTTGCAGTACCTACCCCACTTACTCAGCGTTGTGTCGTTGATATTTGTCTTTGTATTAATTAGGCAGCTTCGTGCTGTCGACAAAAAACACACTCAGCAACTTCAGCAATTGAACAAACAATTGGTGATCAGTCGCAGCGAAACCAAAGAGATCCGTATGGGCGTACTCGGTCTTGGTAAAAAACTCGCTGGGTTAGAGTCGGTCACTACTGAAGTGTCAGAAAAACAAGAAGAGTTACAGCTGATAGAACCGGATTCGAAGCTTTATTCAAGAGCGGTTAAAATGGTTGAACTGGGTGCTAAGGTTGATGAGATAGTGCGAGAGTGCGAGCTGCCGCTGGCCGAGGCCGAGTTGCTGGTTTCTTTGCATAAGAGCGAATAAACCTGCTTCGCATTTTTATAAATGCCACTGCGTGGCGAAAAAAAATATGTAATCGGATAGATTCACCAAAGTTTGTTGCGTTAACTATTTTTCTTTTTCTTTTTCTTTTGCTCTTCAGTCAATAAAATCACCTGCTCCCACGAAGTGGGAGGCGAGCCTAAGCGAGACAGCTTGCTGCGGGGGAGTTTATTCAGGCTTTATAATCTACCCGGTTGTGAACATTATTCCAATTCTCTGGAAACTTACCCTGTAACACATACGAAAATGCAATCAACTCTGCTATCAATACATAGAGCTGTTTTGGAATGTCATCACCGAGTTCCAGCGTCGACAACAATTGCGACAACTGCTGGTCTTCGTGAACCAAAACACCGTGCTCTTGTGCTACAGCAATGATTTCGTCAGCCAAATCGCCATGACCTTTGGCAATGACTTTTGGTGCCGCTTTGCCGTCATATTGCAGGCCTACTGCGGTTTTGTGTGGATTGTCACTCATGATCACACCTTTATCTGTAATAAACTGTTTAATTGTCGTTTGGTTTTGGCGTTACCTATTTTGCCCAACGAACTTTGAATATTCTTAATTTTCACCCCGTGAAACTCCAAACGTTGCTCCAGAACAGCTGAAAACTTGTTCATCAATGTCAGGGTCTTTTGCTGCTCGGCGTAAAGATGCATATTGACCTCGCCTTCTTTGAGTTTGGCATTGACCAGCAAGCGGCCCAACTCGCCCAAATCAAAGGTTAGATTTAATTGCCATAGCGATGTCTTACGACCATCTTTGTCTGATTTTTCCTCATCTTCATTGATGGCGATATGCAACTCTTTGACCTCATCATTTACTTTCAGCGGCACAGTGAGGTTTATCTGGGCATTGCCGTCGAGTTTTTTCTCCACATTGTCCAATTGTTGATTGCGGATCCCCGAATGCAAGCCGACCAATGTTTTAAGTGATCCGCTACTTTGTTCAGCCTGCGCCATAGAAGCGGTCATTGCTTTTATCCCTTTGGGCGTCTTTTCCTGCTTGCCTGTCAACGGTTTGAGCAAGGCGGTTAGTTGCTGTAACAACTGCGGTGTGGCTTTACTCTCGCTTTGCATCGCTTTGGAGCCCAGCAGTAACTGCAAAGCGCTGGCGATGGCATTGCCCGGCGTAGGTTGGGTAGATGTCATCACCTTGGTCGGGCTGAAATTGAGTAACTGACCAACAATTGAGGCGATATTTTTTTCGGTTAACGGTGTATTTTGATCTGGAATGCTGGCCCGTAGCTGGTTTAATACCTGTTTAAGACTTGGCATCTTGTCGGCATTGGGCACCGATTTACTGTCTGGCAATTGCTTTTCCAAGGTGGCCAGAGACTTAAGCCCTTCAGTCCAGTTGAGTTTTTTCGGTAGTAAAATCCGGATCAGTGGGTCAATAAGTTTGCTCAATACTTGTTTTTGTTGCTCGTAACTTTCTACCGTTTTGGCTTGGACTGCCAATAAGGCTTCGGCTTGTGCCGTTGTGGCGACTTCTTTGACTGGCGCCTGTCTATTGTTCATTTTGCTTTCTAGGATTTTACTTTCGGCAATTATCCTGGGGTTGGGCGCTGTTTTTACCTCTACAGGTTCTTTACCACTGATAACACCCTTGGGATCAAGCACAGCTTTGCTGCCGTTAACCCATTTTGTTGTTGATGTTGCGCCTTGTTGATTTTTGTTTTCAACCACCTTAGCGCCATCAGCGCTGGCGGGTTGCTTCAACGCATCATTGATTACAGTACGATTTAAAATCATCGCAGCCAAAGGTTTAGACTCGCTTTGGGGCGGCGTTATCTTAAGGGTTAAGGCATGTTGATTGAGGTTGGTCACTTTTACATTAGCGTTATTTGCAACCTTGCCGGGTAGATTGATGGGCTGTTGATTGGGTAGGGTAAATTTACCGGTAGTACTGCCCTTAGTTGGCACCGAGACCGGCATATCGGCTGTTTTGGTGATGCTTTGTTTGACAATCGCGCTGATTTTTTCTGACCCAATCGGCAAGCTGATTTTAGCTTGTTTGGCCGCTTTACCGGGCAGCGTGATTTGTAACTCAACTTTGTTGTTTTTGACCGTCACCGCAACGGCCACTGTTTTGCTGTCTTTAAGTAACCCGGCGACGCCTTCGGGTAGTTTAACCAGAGTGGCCAAACCGGGTAGTTTCAGTGCTGGCGTATTAGTGTTGTCGAGTACTACTTTGGCCTGAGTCTGCATAACACTATTAGAAGTACCATTAGCTGCGGCTTTGTAGTTTTTATTAAGCGACAATAAATTGACGAGTTGGGCGTCAGACAAATTAATTTTAACAGACTGTGATGCGGTCGGGGCCTTGCCTTGCTCGGGGAAAAACGCAATGACGACTTGGCCGTTTTTATTGGTGCTGATACTGACTTGAACTTGCTGTCCGGGTTTCATGCCTTGGGGCATTTGCGGCAACGGTTGGGTAACGGTTTGATTGCCAACAGCAATTTTAACCTGACTGATCATGTTGCCGAGGGTTTCAAGCCGGGCGCTGTGCATTTGGGCCAACTGTACTTTCACCCCCCCCATGTCGATACCGCCAGATTTGGCTTGCGGTACATTGATTTGTGGCATGGGCATTTGAAAGTTAGCCATAGATAGTGGTAACAGGTTACTGCTGCAATGGGTTGGTTATTCTATAGTAGGCGATTTGGGCTTGGGTTACTATCTCAATCCCATACACACTGGGCATTTGGTATGACAGGAGCGGTTGCCGAGATGACTAAACCGGCAGTCATTTGCCTTGTCTGAAACGTTTTTAACTCCCACTGAATCCACATTTTGAGGTTACTTGGGTATACTGTCTGGCTCACAGAGATTTCCACTGGGTATTCAATCAGATGACAAAAATAAACACCCGATTTGCCGATGACACCGACCTGTCACAACCGCGTATCGGCCACATCACCCACATGATAAACACCGCTTATGAGTTGGCTGAGTCGGGTATGTGGAAATCTGGCGGCACCAGGACCAATACGTTACTGGTAGAACAGAACGTCAAAGACAAAGCCCTGTTGTTGGCCGAATTAGACAACACCATTGTTGGCTCGTTATTGGTGCAGTTAAAGGATAAACAAACGTGTGAAATGGGCGTAATAGTTGCAGATGTCACTTTTCGAAAACTCGGTATTGGTTCAGCATTGATAAACACTGCCGAGCAGTGGGCGATTGAACAGGGCTGCAAAGTGATGCGACTGGAGTTGTTAACGCCGCGAAATTGGTCACATCCCAGCAAAGAGTTTCTAAAGCAATGGTATACCCGGTTGAACTACATCCCCAAACAAACGGAATCGTTTGAGAAAGTTTATCCACAAAAAATTGCCGAACTGGATACCGAATGTGACTTTACCGTTTGGTTAAAGGCATTGTGTTTAATTACGCAATAAATTATCCAACTGATCAATCATTTCACTCCAATCTCCGTCTTCGTGCAAAGACTCTTGAATAAACATCTTTTGCGATGGGCTCCAAAATGGGGCGTTCTTTATCGCCAGGTTGCTATCAAGTTTATGACTGGCGACAAATCGCTCAATGTTTTCTTTGTCGTTTTCTAGGCCCAACTGAGCGAATAGCGTTGAAAAGTTATGGGGTGTTGTGTCCATTTTATATCTCGTTTTAATTGATGATAACCACTGTTTGATTATAGATTATTCTTTATCGTTTGCACCACTTGCAAGGATGTTTGATGTATTCACACCCCATGTGCCTGCTGATAGGCCGAGGGGCTCTGCCCGAATTTGGCTTTAAAGCACTGTGAAAAATAGGAGTGGGATGAAAACCCGACAGTGTGATAAATATTTGATGCACGATCCCCTTTGGTCAGCAAATCGACGGCCTTGGTGAGCCTGAAATTTCTGACTAAATCTGAATACCCCAAATTGAAAAAGGTTTTGATTTTACGTTGTAATTGTCTGTCGCTAAGGGCCATTTGGTTGGCGAGCACCTTAGCGCTGGTGTCGGGGTCTTGATAGTTTTGAATGAGATATTCATTTATCTGGTTATAAAACTGTTGCTCTGTTGACGTCATGCCAATGGGGGCTGCCTGATGTTGTGTTGCGCTACCCTCTATGGCTTGAGCATAACGGCTTTTTACGATGTCTCTGATGGTGAGTATATTTTTGATGCGCAACAGCAGTTCTTCAAGGTTAAAGGGTTTGGCCAAATAGTCGTCAACCAGCAGTTGTAATCCTTTAATTCTACTTTCAACACTGCCCTTGGCAGTGAGCAGTATGATGGGGATATGGTGGGTCAAGTTATCTGATTTAAGTAACTGGGCCAGTTGATATCCGTCCATTACCGGCATCATCACGTCACTGAGTATTAAGTCTGGCAGATGTTCTTTGGCAAGCTCCAGACCTTTCTGGCCATTTTCGGCCTGTAGACAAAAATAGTGTTCACCTAACTGGTTATGCAGCAATGTTCTCAAGTCGGCATTGTCATCAATGATCAGAATGGTTTTGAGTTGGCTGTCTGCTGGTGCCTGATTGATTAGTGTAACGAGGTTTTGTTGTCGGCTTGCCTGCTGCTGTTTTTGTTGAAAGTCGAGTTCGAGTTGTTGCTCCGACAACACAGAAGTCGCCGTTGGGTCTATTTGCGCTGAGTTGAACTGTTCCTGGTTTATCGGATCTGCGATCGGCAATGTGACGATGAATGTGGAGCCCCTACCCAATTCGCTAGATAAATCAATTTTGCCCTGATTGGCCTCGACCAATTCTTTTACCAAAGCCAAGCCGATGCCTGCGCCGGGAATCAATTCACCGTGGTCGTGGGTTGCTCGATTGAAGCGTTGAAAAATGGTTTGTTGATCCGCTGGATTAATGCCTATACCGGTATCGGTTACAGAAATATCGACCTGTTCACTACGTTGGTTGATGGTCAATTCGATGTGGCCATTTTCAGGAGTATATTTGACCGCATTTGATAGTATGTTGATCAGAATTTTATTCAACGAGTCGGGTAACACCTGCACCGAGACATCTGTGAAAGGGTGTACCGTCAAGGTCAGTTGTTTGGTTTGCAGCAAAGGTTCAAACGAGGCGGCAATGAGCTTGATAGTTTGTTTAACGCAGACCAATTGCGAAGGGCAGTCTGACCCTTGTTCAAGTTTGGCAAATTCAAGCAGTTGATCGACCATTCTGAGCAATCGTCTGCCACTGCGCTTGATGAGGTTGAGTTCTTTGCTCCACGGTTCATTGCCATAGCGCTTCAGTAATTGTTCGGTGGGGCTAAGGATCAGGGTTAGCGGGGTTCTGAACTCATGAGAGACATTGGCAAAAAGCTGCTGTTTTTGTGCCAACAACTCCGATACGGTTTGTTTTTGCTCTTCTAGCTCTTTGGTGCGTTGTGCCACACTTTGTTCTAATACCTTCGCTTGTTTTTTTAGCTTTTGGGTGCGCGACAAGATATATCCGTAAAGGCTGCCCATTATCAGCATAAAATATAGCGCATAGGCTGGCCATGTTAACCAAAGTGGCGGGTTGATGGTGACTTTGATGCGCCTTGGCTGTTCGGGCCAACTGCCAGAGTTATTACTGGCTTTGACTTCAAACACGTAGTCATTGGCAGGCAAAGCGGTGAATGTAGCTACGGGATTGGAGGTGTCGGTATAAATCCAATTGTCGTTGAGGCCAACCATGCGATAAGCAAACTGCACTTTGTCGGGGCGTAGATATTCAGTGGCACTGAAATGGAACGAAAAAATAGATTGTTGGTAAGACAAGATAATGTGTTCGGTGAACTCTATGGCCTGTTTGAGTACCGAAGGGTGTTGTTCGGCGTGTATCTTGACCGGCTTGTTAAATAATTTGAAATCGTTGATGTTGACTTGAGCCTTGCGACTAACCGGGGCAATTTTGTTTGGGTCGAACACCACCAACCCGCTTTTAGTGCCCATCAATATTTTTCCATTTTTGTGTTTTATTGCGGTGCGTTTTCGAAAGGCGGTAAAAGCCAGTCCGTCTTGTTTTTCAATGTTCAACACTTTTTTGCTTTGCGGGTCAAAACGGGTTAACCCGATGCCACTGCCAAGCCAAAGTCGTTGCTCGTCATCTTCAATGATGCTGTTTATGCTGTTGGACAACAACCCGTCTTCGGTGGTGTAAAAGGTAAAGGATTGATCACTGGGTTGATACAAAGCCAAACCTTGATTGGAAGACCCCAGCCATAACCGTCCTTGCTTGTCTTTGAACGCCGTGACGATATTTTGTGGGGCACCGGGGATATTTTGCTGAGCAGCCGGGTGACTAAAGTCATTGGCGTCAACCAGATACAAACCCGTGACATCTGAGGTTAGCGCCAGTGTATTGTTGTCAAATTGCACGATATCTAGGATGTTGTGGCGGTCCAAAGTATGCGTTAGTTTTCGACTCTTCGGTTCATTTAGGGCCAATCCGGCTGAGCGATTGGCGGCGTTATGATAACTTAATATCCACAGACGCTCTTGGTTGTCGATGAAGGCGTCATAAATGATACTGACTGAATTTTTGAGCAAAAAGCTGTCTTGTAAATGCGCTGTCAGGGTGTCACTGGCTTTTGAGTAGTGTTGTAGGCCATTGGCGTATGATGATAACCATAAGTCGCCATTGTTAGCCGCTGTCAGTCGATATATGGCGGGTATTTGGCTAAAACGCCGTGTTGAGCCAAAGGTTTGCATGTCAATATCATACACTTTGTCGCTGGCAACCAAAGCCAATGTTCCATCCTCTAATAGGTCGATATCGGTCACTTTCAAGGTGCCATTGGGGTTGCTCAAATAGTTAAACTGCAACGCGGTTTTAGGCAGATAAATCACACCTGCGACCGTGGCAAACCACAATGATCCATTCTTGTCTTTGATTATTTTGTTGACCAGATGTTTTTTGAAGGTCTTTTGGATATCAGCAGTCGCGCTTATCTGGCGAAATTTTTGTAGCTTTGGGTCGAAATTGAGAACGCCCAGCAGGCTGCCAAGCCACAGGGAGCCGTAGTCATCGGTTTGGATGGCAAAAATGTCATCATCATACTCGCCCAGATCGCCAGTGGTGGATGGGACAAATCGGCTAAAGCGCTTGTTGTTGCGGACCAGTTGGTTTAATCCTTTTTTTGTGCCCACCCAAATGTCACCCTTAGGGTCTTCATAGACAACTCTCACTTGATTGTGATCTAAACTGCCAGCTACAGCCGGGTCGTGTTTGAAGTGATGTAGATTTTTTTTATCCCATAAAAAGAGGCCGTTATCGTTGGTTGCGATCCACAGGTGGCTGTTTTTATCAATAACAACGCTGTGCACCAGTCCGTGGTTGATTGGTTTTAGCCATAGTGGCACTTCAAGCGCTTTTTGGCTGAGGGTATCGACCAGCTGGAGGCCATCGGGCGATCCTATCCACAATTGGTTGTCGGCATCCAGAGTTAGCACATATAACCTATTGGGGGCGGGTGGGTCCTGTAGATTTACTCGCAGGTCAATCGGTTTGAACTGGTCAGTTTTAGGTGAGTAAACGGCCAACCCACCGCCATAAGTGCTGACCCAAAGGTTGCCGCTGTTGTCTTCAACCAGACCAAAAACCTGATTATGATGGAGGCTGTGAGGGTTATTGGTATCATGGGTAAAGCGTTTGGTATTGTGCCCGTCGAAACGCAATAAACCATCGTTGGTGCCAATCCAGATATAGCCTTTTTTGTCTTGGTAAATGGTGTTGGCTTCACCGAGGTTATAATTGCCCAGTGAGGTGATTAATTTGGCATAAGGCGCGGTTTTCACCAAAGGGTTAGCGTGGCAATGCCAGCTGACAAAACCCATAGAGCATATCAAGGATACAAAAAGACAAAAGTGTCGCATTGATGCTGTCATTCCCGCGTTCCACTATTTAATTGCTGATACGCTTTGGGGCTGTGACCGAATTTGGCCTTAAAACATTGTGAAAAATACGAATGGGATGAAAACCCCACAGCGTGATAAACACTCGATGCCCGCTGACCGACATCAAGGAGTTCAAGTGCTTTTTTTAGCCTGAAATTACGCACCAGTTCGGGGAAGCTTAAGTTGAAAAAGGATTTGAGCTTTCGTTGCAGCTGTTTTTCGCCAATGTTTAAGGCGCTGTAGAGTGATTTTGCGCTGATCTGCGGGTCCTCAAAGTGCTGCTCAAGATAGTCGCTCACTTGGTTAAAAAAGCGTTGTTCTGCGATTGTCATATCAATATGGTCTTTTTCGACATCAGCCGATTTTGCTGTATTGTCGCCAATGGCTTGGGCAAAGCGGCTTTTAAGGATATCCCTGATGGTCAATATATTATTGATGCGTAGCAATAATTCTTCAATGTTAAACGGTTTGGCTAGATAATCGTCAACCAACAGTTGCAGCCCTTTAATCCGGCTTTGCACACTGCCTTTGGCTGTCAGCAGAATGATCGGAATATGGCTGGTTAAAGTCGCTGATTTAAGTGCTTGCGCCAACTGATAACCATCCATGACGGGCATCATTACGTCGCTGAGGACTAGGTCTGGCAGGTATTCGTTGGCAAGCTCAAGCCCCCGTTTGCCATTTTCGGCCACAATACAATGATAATGTTCAGTCAACTGGTTGTGCAGCAGTGTTCTTAGGTCGGCATTGTCGTCAATGATCAGGATGGTTTTGAGCTGATTATCATTGGCTGATGCCGCTGTTAATGCGGCTATGTCGGTGCTGGGCGTGATGATACTGTCAATTTCCAGGTCCAGCTGCTGCTCTGACAGCTCAGTTGCAACCATTGGTTTTGCGTTCGATTCGGGCTTGGCAACGGGCAGGGTGACGACAAAAGTCGAGCCTTTGCCCAATTCACTGCTCAGTTCAATATGACCTTTATTGGCCTCAACCAATTCTTTGACCAACGCCAAACCGATGCCCGCCCCGGGAACCAGTTCCTCATGAGCATGAATGGCTCGGTTAAAGCGCTGAAATATGATGGGTTGATCTTGTTCGCTGATGCCGATGCCGCTATCTGTCACCGAAATATCTACCTGCTCGCCGTGCTGGCAAACGGACACTTCAACGTAACCCTCAGCCGGGGTGTATTTGGCGGCATTGGAGAGTAAATTAATCAAAATTTTGTTCAGCGAATCAGCTATAACCATGACGCTGATCGGCTCAAAAGGCAGCACCGTAAATTTCAGCGCTTTGGTTTTAAGCAAAGGTTCAAACGAGGCAGCGACCAAGTCGACCGTTTGTTTTACACACACCCGTTCCGTGTGGCTGCTGTCACCTTGTTCAAGTTTGGCAAACTCCAGTAGTTGATCGACCATTCTAAGCAAGCGGCGACCGCTGCGTTTGATAAGCTGAAGGTCTTGACTGAACGGTTCATTGGCGTAGCGAGACAGCAGTTGTTCGACCGGGCTGAGGATCAGCGTCAACGGGGTTCTGAATTCGTGGGAGACATTGGCAAACAGCTGCTGTTTTTGTGCCAGTAAGTCCGAAACCGTTTGTTTCTGTGCGGCCAACTGGTCTGTGCTGAGTTGTAATTGACGGGTTCGCTCGGCCACATTGCGCTCAAGAATATGGGCTTGAAGTACCAGTTTAAGGGTTCGCCGTCTGACATATAAATAGAGGGTGGCGATCGCCACAGAAAAATAGGCAAGGTAAGCTTGCCAGGTCAACCAAGGTGGTGGATTTATTGTGACGTTAATGCTAGTTGATTGTTCGGGCCAATCGCCATCACGGTGTTTGGCTTTGACTTCAAACACATACTCTTTGGCCGACAAAGTCGTATAGGTGGCGATTGGATTGGTGGGATCAGTATATATCCAGTTGTCATCAATACCACGCATTCGGTAGGCAAACTCAATTTTGTCGGGGCGATGGTACTCAATAGCGCTGAAATGGAATGAAAACACTGAGTGTTGGTAAGACAGGGTGAGCTGTTGGGTGAACTCAATGGCTTGTTTGAGTACCGTTGGCTGTTCTTCGCTGTGAATATTGACGGGTTGATTGAATAGTTTGAAATCATTGATGGTGACTTTGACCAAACCTGAGGTTTGCTTGATTTGTTTCGGGTCAAACATTACCACGCCATGTTTGGTGCCCATGAAAATCTTGCCGTCATGATGCTTACGAGCCGTTCTTTTGCGAAAAGCGGTAAAGGACAGACCATCTTGTTGTTCTATGTTCAACACCTGTTTGGTGTTTGGATCAAAGCGGGTTAAACCAATAGTACTGCCGAGCCAAAGCAGGCCTTCATTATCCTCAATGATGGTGGATATGCTGTTGGACAACAGGCCATCGGCAGTAGAATAGAACGTAAAAGATTGATTTTTAGGGTGAAACTGGACCAACCCCTGGTTGGGTGAACCCAGCCAAATGCGGTTTTGTGTGTCTTGGTACAACGTACTGATACTCTGCGGTGCATTAGCAATGTTTTGTTGTGCCGCAGGGTTGTCGAAATCATTGATGTCGACCAAGTATAGGCCGGTGTTGTTGGATGACAGCATCAATGTGTTGTTGTCTAGTTGCAGAATATCGGAGATGCCGTGATGGTTTAAAGTATGAACAAACTGGTTGGTGTCTGGAAAATATCTGGCCAGTCCGCCACTGGGTGAATAGGTGGTGGTATAGGAGAGTAACCAAAACCTGTGTTGGTTATCAATATAGATGTCATAGATTGCACTGGCATTCTCTTCAAGTAAAAAGGTGTCTTGCAATAATGGGGTGAGGCTTTTGTCCGTTCGATTATAGTGATGTAAACCACTGCCAAATGTCGATATCCATAAATCACCATTGGGCGCATCAGTGATTCGGTAAAATCGTTCTATCCGGGGAAATAGCGATTTTGCCTGATGATTGTTCAAATCGATTTCAAATGCTTTAAAGTTGCCCACCACGGTCATTTGTTGCTGTGGGGAGCCAAAGGCGGGCAAGTCGATGTCGGTCACCCTGAAAGTGCCGCTGTCATTACTGTAATAGTTAAATTGTAATGCGGTTTTGGGCAAATAGACCACCCCGGATTGCGCGGCAAACCATAAAGCGCCATCACGGTCTTTGAGTAACTTGTTGACCCGGTAGGTGCGAAATTTTTTGTTGATGTCGGCAGTGCCGCTAATGGCGTTAAATTTTTGTGACTTTGGGTCGAACGTGACGACACTGGAGGTTGTCCCGAGCCATAAAGTGCCGTAGTCATCTTTTTCAATCGAATAGATATCGTTGTCTAGATAGCTCAGTTCGGGTGAATCGGTCAGGCTAAAATGGGTAAAGGATGTTGAGCTGCGTTCAAAACGACTGAGTCCTGATTGTGATCCGACCCAGATAGTGTTTTGAGCATCTTGATACACCGTGCGAACCCGGTTGTGGTTCAAACTGGCCGAGTCTTTGGCATCGTGCTTGAAATGATGCAAGGTGTGGTTGTCATACCAATACAAGCCATCAAAAACGGTGGGGATCCAGATGTTTTGTTGTTGATCAATGAACACCGAAGCTATCATCTTTTTACTGACTTTTGTCAACCAATTCGGTGCTGCCAAGGCTGTTTGACTGATGGTGTCGACTAGCTTTAAGCCGTTTGAGCTGCCAATCCATAATCTATTTTGTTGGTCAATGACGACAGAATAGAGCAGGTCGGTGACGTCAGGGTCTTGCGGGTTGACTTTCAAATCAATCGGTTTGAATCGAGCCGTTTTAGGTGAATAGACCGACAAACCCCCACCATAAGTACTGACCCATAGGTTGTCGTTAATATCTTGAGTGATGCCAAAGACCTGATTATGTTGCAGGCTGTGAGGGTTGTTGGCATCGTGTACAAACCGTTTGGCATTTAGCCCGTCGAAGCGCACCAACCCATCGTTGGTGCCTATCCAGATATAACCTTTTTTGCTCTGATAAATAGTATTGGCTTCACCAAGGTTAAAGTTGCCTAAAGTGGTGATCAATTTAGCATAGGGCGCGGTTTTTATCAGGGTTTGTGCACCTGCGGGCAGGCTGTACAAAACGCAGGATAACCATAACAGCAAAAAGGTTGAAAAAGAAAAACGATGCATTTAAGTAATCGGTCCCGGTGAGGGTTAGGGGAAAGATGTTATTTGATTGTAAAGTTTTTTGCAGCTAAAAGCACCTGTGGTGGCAGCTGCAAGTGTTAAAGATGCCGTCATAAATACTTCGCTGTGTATTCGTTGGGTAATAGAATCCATTTAAATCATTTGACTATTTAAGGAAGCCTTAAGGCAAGTGTGCAAACATAGCCCAATTCCCTTATCACCCGTTTGCCGCACCGTCGAGCTATGTTATGATGCGCAGCAAAATTAATCTGTGAGACACTAACCCTTGTCTGTTGCTTTTTCTGCCAAAAACCTCTGCTGTATTCGTCAGGATCGTTGCCTGTTCGAAGGATTGGGTTTTGAGCTGAGCAGCGGTGAGATTGTGCAGGTTGAAGGCCCTAATGGTGCGGGTAAATCGTCACTTTTACGCATATTGGCCGGCTTTTTGACACCCGAGAGCGGCGAGCTTTATTGGGAAAAAGAGGGGCAGCAACAAGCGCTTGGCCGCGACCGAAGCGAGTTCAACGAAGACCTGTTGTTTATCGGCCATAAAGCGGCCATCAATCCTCATATGTCTGCGATTGAAAATGTCCAATTCTGGATGCAACTGCACCACTCACAAGAGCACAGTTCTCAAGTGCACGATTCACACAAGAGCCTACCAACCACCGATGAAGTCTTTGACCTGTTAGGCCGTTTAGGGTTGGTAGGGCTTGAAGATGTGCCGACTAGTCAGTTGTCTGCCGGGCAGCAACGCAAGGTGGCTTTGGCGCGGTTATGGCTTAGCAAGGCGAAGTTTTGGATTTTGGATGAGCCTTTCACCGCCATTGACAAAAAAGGGGTGAGTGGTTTGCAAGTTAAGTTTCAACAGCACCTCGACAGTGGCGGCATGATTGTGTTGACCACCCATCAGGATTTGACCGCCAGTTTTGACAGGCTCAAAACCGTACGATTGGAGTATCAGTTCTAGATGGCGCTTTCTAATTGGGCAGTTTACAGTGCAACCCTAAAACGCGACCTTAAACTGGCGTTGCGACAAAAAGTCGACGTGGTCAATCCGCTGTTTTTTTACGTTTTAGTGATCATTTTGTTCCCTATCGGCATTGGGCCTGAACCTGATTTGTTACAACGTGTTGCACCCGGGGTGATTTGGATTGCCGCTTTGTTGTCGACTTTGCTCGGCGTCGAAAAGCTATTTAAAGAAGATTATGACGACGGCGTTTTAGAGCAGCTAATACTGTCCCCGGTGCCTTTGCCTGTGGTGGTGATGGCCAAAATCACCGCCCACTGGTGTACATCTGGTTTGCCGATTATTTTGATTTCGCCGTTACTTGCTGCATTTTTGAACGTTAACGCGTCGGGATTGCTTGCGGTGGTACTAACACTGCTTGTAGCTACGCCCTTGTTAAGTATAATTGCAGCCATTGGCGCGGCATTGACCGTGGGATTACAAAAAGGCGGTGTGCTTATTAGCCTATTGGTTTTGCCGTTGAATATCCCTATCTTGATTTTTGCTACGTCTGCGGTAGACAACGCGATGAGCGGTTCGCCCTATAATGGACAATTGGCCATTTTGGCGGCTTTTTTGATTTTGGCGATGATGTTAGGCCCGTTTGCCGTTTCATCTTCCCTTAAAGTGAGTGTGAGTTAATTATGTGGAAATGGTTACACCCCTGGGCCAAAGCTGAAAAAGCCTATCAGCTGTGCGGCCGTTTGAGCCCCTGGTTTGGCGTTATTTGTCTGGCTTTGTTGGTTACCGGCAGTGTGTGGGGCCTGCTTTTTGCGCCGCCTGATTATCAACAAGGCGAAAGTGTTCGAATCATCTATATTCATGTACCCGCTTCTATTTTGTCGATGGGGGCTTATGCCGCCATGGCCATTGCCGCGTTTATTGCGCTGGTGTGGCAAATCAAAATGTCTGAATTGTATATTATCGCGGTAGCACCGATTGGTATTGGTTTTACCCTTATCGCCCTTTTAACTGGCGCTGCGTGGGGAAAACCCATGTGGGGCACTTGGTGGGTGTGGGATGCACGCTTAACTTCTGAATTGATTCTGCTGTTTATTTATATCGGCATTTTGGCGCTGTACAACGCCTTTGAAGACAAAAATACGGCAGGCAAAGCGGTGTCTATTTTTACTTTGGTGGGTTCTATCAACTTGCCGATTATTCATTATTCGGTGGTGTGGTGGAACACTTTGCATCAAGGCGCGACGGTGAGTAAAATGGGCAAACCGTCGATGGAAATGAGCATGTACTGGCCGCTGTT
>JABSOG010000499.1 GCA_013216025.1 Algicola sp.
TCTATGGCCCAAAGCAATACGCCCGACAAGTTGGTCGACCTTAGAGAACTTCTATCAAGATGACAGTGATTTTATGGACATACCATCGATTGACGATGCAGACCCAAACATCAAAGTCTGGGCGATGAACCCCGGTGATGTAGTGGCCTTTAACTTTAAAACCGTGCACTGTGCCAACGCCAACACCGTAAAACAACCAAATCGCACAATCTCATTCAGACTGGTTGGCGACGATGCGCGTTTTGTTGCGCGCCCCGGTAGAACCTCCCCTAACTTCCCCGATATTAACCAAAAAAACGGCGAACGGCTGCGCGAAGATTGGTTCCCAGTTCTTTACAAAAAGTAGGCGGATAAAAAAGGTGTTGCATTTTTACGCGCCAACAAGTAACCTTTACGTTACTTAAAGAGTCTTTCTTGTTTCATATAGGGTTCTTAAGGTTACATAGGGATTTATTTTTCAACTAACGAAAAGGCCAGAAAATGACAAACGACACATCATCCATCATTTCACGATTTCATGTATCGAGCATGTGCATAGCTATATTTATGATTGCCAGCATGGGTTCATTGGCACTGTACACAATCTTGAATGGTCAAGGACCACACAACATGCAATGGATACAGTACGGTATTCTTGGCGTTTGCATCGCGTGGATGCTGTTTAGCCTCAAAGATTGGATGGCCTATTACAGGTTGTTTAAAACCAAAAAACACCTGATTCAAG
The DNA here is from genome assembly GCA_013216025.1 of Algicola sp. Taxonomy (GTDB): domain Bacteria; phylum Pseudomonadota; class Gammaproteobacteria; order Enterobacterales; family Alteromonadaceae; genus JABSOG01. The sequence goes on from JABSOG010000499.1 coordinate 725, forward strand.
ACGAACGCTTTGTACAAGACAGTGGTTTGGCCTCAAAAACCGCCTTTGGTTTTCTCATTTTTAGCAACTTTTCCTTGTTAATGATCGACTTGACCCTGCACCCGCTTAACGGAGCGTTCACCGCAGTATTTTCACTGGTCTTTGGTTTGGTTGCGTATATGGCGACCCTGATATATCTAGAGTTGAGGGCATAAGATCATGGAACTAAACAATACTCTAAAGGTGCAAAGAGCCATCAACAACTTAACTCAGGCAGAGCTTGCCGACAGAGTTGAAGTGACCCGAAAAACCATCAACACCGTTGAAAACGGCAAATTCGTACCTTCTACCGTGCTGGCATTAAAACTAGCGAAAACGCTGGGTGTATCGGTTGAGGAGATTTTTACATTGGTGGAATAACACCGGTCATAGGCAAGAGGTAGGCGAGACTTCAGTCTCGCTCTCTAGCTCTCTCACTTCATCCCCCAAAAATCCCCCTCCCCCCTTTCTTTTAAACCGCTTCCACTGCTACTATCAACACCACTTCTTCTCATCAAAACATCATGGACATTAAATGAGCGCTATTTTAATCGCAGACAATCAAGGCACGCCTCTCACCATTTTACCAAAAGAAAAATACCAAGCATGGCAGGCAGAGCAATCACCTCAAGCGCAACAATGGTTAAAGCAAACTCAATTTAAAGGTGACGGCTTATCACTCATTCCAAGCCCTGAAGGCGACTTAAGCCAGGCTGTTTTTGTTTGTGAAGATCCGGGCACTTACTTCGCTTGTGGCGATATAATCCAGCAGTTACCGCAAACCCAATATTTATTGTCAGCTGACAGCGAATATCACCACGCCATTGCGTTTGGCTGGGCTGTTGGCAGCTATCGTTTTGACCGTTATAAAAAGAATGACAAAGTGTTGCCCGTGCTGGCAATCGACAATAGTGATTTGGTAGAAGATGTGTTGAAACAAACCGATGCCACAGCATTGGTCAGAGATTTGGTTAATACCCCAGCCGCAGACATGATGCCGCAAGACCTAGGTGATACAACCGTGGCCATGGCCGAAAAATTCGGTGCCAAAGTCAGCCAAATTATCGGCGAAGAGTTGCTTGAACAAAACTACCCCACGATTCATGCAGTGGGCCGTGCCAGTTGCCACGAACCCCGTTTAATCGACCTTCACTGGGGTGACGAGAGCCATCCCAAAGTCACTTTGATCGGCAAAGGCGTGTGTTTTGACAGTGGTGGTCTGGATTTGAAACCGGCAGCCGGTATGCGCCAGATGAAAAAAGACATGGGCGGTTCTGCACATGTGCTGGGCTTGGCGCAATTGATTATGGCCAACAATTTGCCAATCAGATTAAGAATGTTGATACCAGCCGTCGAAAATGCGGTTTCAAACAACGCCATGCGTCCAGGTGACGTGCTCACAACCCGTAAAGGGCTGACGGTTGAAATAGACAACACCGATGCAGAAGGCCGTCTGGTTTTGTGTGATGCAATAGCCGAAGCTGAAAATGACTCACCTGAATTGATGGTCGATTTTGCTACGCTTACAGGTGCCATGCGAGTTGCACTGGGTACCGATCTGCCGGGCTTTTTCTCTACCAGTAAAGAGGTCGCAGCGGGCCTAATGGAAGCCGGTTATGCGGTGCACGATCCGGTCTGGCAAATGCCTTTGTATCAGCCTTATAAAGCGTTGTTCAAAAGTGAGATTGCCGATATGGCCAACTGTGCATCGGTAGGACAAGGCGGGGCGATCACCGCAGCTTTGTATTTACAAGCGTTTGTCGGCAAAGACACCGATTGGGTGCACTTTGATATCATGGCGTTTAATACCCGTAAGCAGTCTGGCCGACCTATTGGTGGTGAGGCCTTTGGTGTACGGGCCGTGTTTGAGTATTTGCAGAAGCGTTACGGGTAGGTTCAAGTTTATGTTATGCCCCCGACGCTGTCGGGGAGTATCTTTGGTCGCGCTGCGCGCTTAAGGTCAAAAGATCTCAACACGGAGGCACGGAGCCACGGAGAAAGAAAGAGGAAAGACAAAAGCTAGGTTTGTGTTAAGGGTTTTAGTTATGCATGACTCTGTGAATGCCATCTTTCATTTTTGGCACGTTGAAATTTAGTAGTAAACCGATATTTATATTTGATAATTTAAGGTAGGTTAAGAGTTGGGATTTGTGGATAGGTTCTAATTTTTGTACGGCTTTTAATTCAAGAATAACTTGTTGATTGACCACCAAATCGATTCTATAACTGGCGTCCAATACATTTCCTTTATAAATAATTGGTAACGATTGTTGGCTTGATACGCTCAGTCCCTTATCACGTAATTCTTGCGCCAAACATTGTTCATAAACAGACTCTAAAAGTCCAGGACCTAAGTAACGATGAACCTCAATTGCGGCACCAATAATAATTCCTGTTAAATCGCTTCCATATAACATGACTGTTTCCTTGTGAGTAGATAAATTCCTTGAGTGAATTAATCTTAGTCAGCCATATATAATTTGCAAATACAGTCCTTTCCTTTTTTCTTTTCCTCTTTCTTTCTCCGTGGCTCCGTGCCTCCGAGTTGAGATCCCTTGACCTTCGGCCGTAGGCCGCCCATAAAAAAAGCCCGAAATATTCGGGCCCTTTAACATCAATCAACCGAAAAGCGTTAAGCCGCAGCCAACTCGCCCTCAGCATTATTATCAGCATCGTCCTTTGCATCCATGCGCTTGATAACCACACCATAGATAATCAAAGCGATGGCTGACACGGTCGCGATAGCAGCAAACACATACCAGATGTAATGTGCGTTAGCCGATGCGGCCTGCCATGCTTCGTGAGTTTTGAATGTACGTGGGTCCGGACAATAAGCTTGTAGCAAGTAACCCGACAAACCAAAGCCCAGCAATGAGCTTAAGAATGAATGCAGGTGAGAGAAGCCAAGGTAAAGGCCTTCTTCGCCCTTCGGCGCTTGCAGCGAGAAATATTCTAAAAAGCGGGGTGAGATGAAACATTCAGCCAACCCTTGAAACACGATACCGATGATCATCATCGCGGCAATCGGGTGCATTTCGACAAAACCAAAGCTGATATTGCCATCAAGCATGTTGCCCGAAGCCATCAACAACGCCGACAACGGCATAATGAACATACCCACAGTCATTGAGAATAACGCGCTTTTCTTGCTCATCACCGAGGTAATAAAGCTAACAGACAAGAACACAATCAATGGGTTAACGTTGGCATACCATGAAGGCGATGCGCCTTCACCGGCCATACGCAAGACGTATTTTGGCATGGTGGCGTACAGTTGATGTTGTACCATCCAAAAACCGGTGATGATTAAAATCAACGAAACCAAACGACCGTTGGTCATGACTTGCTTAAATGCCGTCCAAACTTCGCCCATGGTTTTGCCTTGGGTATCCGCTTCGGCATTTTTAAAGAAGATAAAAATACTGACAAACGCGATAGCGGTCATTCCTGCGGCAAAGTAGTTAAGGTTAATCAGGCCCAAATCACCCATCGATTCACGTAAAGGTTTTACCACGGTTTTGCCAGAGAACGCGCCGATGTTAACCATCATGTAAAAGATTGAAAAACCTTTGGCACGGTTCGAAATAGAAGTCGATTTGGCTACCGTAGCGGTGATCACCGCTTTGATGAACGAACCACCAATCATGATAACAATCAGGATAGGAATGATTGCCCAGCGAATGTCTGCTGTTAACAAACCGTGATAAACCGCTTCTCGGCCATATTCGACCAGCCCTTGCGCTTCAAGCAACGCCGGAAATATGGCCAAGCCGGCGTAACCGACGGTTAATAAGCCAAATGCCAATAACAGCGCTGCCCTGAATCCGATTTTATCGGCCAGTGCCCCACTGAAGGTCGGTAAAAAATACAAACCGGCAGAAAATGAACCCGCTAACCAAGCCGCTTCAATATCGGTGAAACCCAGTATTCTCGAAAGGTATAAGGTGATTACGATAAAAACGCCGTAATAGGCGGCACGTTCTAATAGCTCTACTGCATTGGCAATCCAAAATACTTTTGGAAAGCCCGAGGTCGTCCCTGCGGACGCTGAATTAGTCATATTGATAGTTTCCTGGCTAAAAAGGAGTGGTGAAAAAGGGCAAGCCCCACAAATCAGCCGGATAAAGTAACATTATTTTGATGGTTTGTTAATTAAAATTTAACGAGGATGGGAATTTAGACTCAACAAACAGCGGTTAACGGGGCAATTCTTCGCGCAGTAGGCGGGCTAATTCAGCGGCCTTTTCAAATTCTAAATCATCCACTAAATGCACCAATTGTGTGATTTTATCCGCATATTCACTGCCTTGACACAAAGCCACAATAGCGGGCAAATGCGCTTCAACACTGAAACTTGACGCTTTTAACAACGGCAGTGCCTGAGTGAGCAAATCATATAACCTCTGCTCGCTGAAAATCACCTCATTGTCTACGACAGGCTGTTCAAAATGAATCTCCTTGAGTTGATCAACGATTGGCAGTAATACGTCACACAACCCTTGCAGCAGTGCTTTGTCACTGTATCCTTTTCCGTTTACAGCGCCTTGCGCCAAAGCAGTTTCTACAATACCCGCCAATTGAGATAATTCAAAAGCACCAATGTAAGCAGCATTGGCTTTTAATGAGTGAACACTGCGATAGAGTTCATCCCAACTTTGTTGGTCATACAGGGTCATTAAGTGGTTTTCGGATCTTTCTTGCGTTCTTGGTTGTTGCTGCAAGCTAAAATCTTTAACCAAACCCAAATACAGCGCCGTACGCCCGTTAAGTTTGGTCACCGCTTTTTGACTGTCCAGCCCGTCGACTTTCGCCAGTTGTGCCAATAACACTTCATGCGCCTGTTCAAGACTCAAAGACGATTCAGGTTGAAGCGGTGGTGATTGCCGCCTTTGTTGCGACACTGAAAGCGCAGCGCCCTGCCCCGTTTCAAGAAATTTGGCCAAACACTGGTATAACATCGCCGGATCAACCGGTTTGGTCACATGGTCGTTCATGCCCGCAGCTTTGGTCTTTTCGATATCACTCGCCATCGCATGGGCTGTCATTGCGATCACAGGCAGTTGCGTTAATCCAAGCGTATCGCGAATTTCCCCGGTCGCCGTCATGCCGTCCATTTGCGGCATTTCAATGTCCATCAACACTAAATCGTATGTCTGCTGCCGTATGGAGGCCAGTGCAATCAAGCCATTCTCGGCGACATCGACACGTACGCCGGTATCGGCCAAAAAACCCAGCGCTACCTGACGATTGATGGCGTTATCGTCAACCAACAAAATATGATTGCCACTCAAATCAGGGATGGCAACGTTAGCTGACTCGTCGACCATTATCGCCTTGCCAGTGTGCAACTGCATAATGGCGGCATAAACCGAGGCGTGGCTGACGGGTTTTTCGAGCAGTGCGGCGGTATCGCCAACGGCATCCCTTTCGTAAGCCGACACCATCAATAATGACGGCATATCCAGTTTGGCAAGGGTTTCAACCCCGTTCAAACCAGGCATCGACCAGTCGACCAAAGCCAAATCACAGCCCGAATCAGCAGCAAAAGTTTCGGTGAGATTCAATGGCGCCAATCCACTGTCTAGCGAATGCC
>JABSOG010000500.1 GCA_013216025.1 Algicola sp.
GCCTTCTTTAGCGTTGGGGTTGACTTGGGCTTTGATTCCATTCGCAAAGCGTTATCAGGTAGTGGCAGTGCCAGTTTGAATTTACCCAGTATCAGCGCTAACGGGCATATCGAAATAGCCACAAAGTCTGCCGCGGATTCATACGTTGGCACTTACACCCTGTTTGCCAGACTCAAACCTAAAAAATCGGTATTACTACCTGACGTAGTACAAGTTGGCAGCGTGCCGTTGAACACCCTGGTCGGCACAGGTGTTGGCCTGCAACCCACATTTTCAATGTCAAGTCGAAACGAAACCGGTGAAGTTCTGATAGCAACGACCGGTGATGAGTTCGTCCAAGCGGTGGAATACGGCGCATGGGTGATGGTGACCATGAAATTTGAATACTTAAACGCCCAAGACAAAATCGATATCGGTGGCCAGATTGCCGTGTCCTTTGCGGGTGTTGTTGAAGTCGACGCCGATGGTAACTATGTGGATATAGAAAACGCACAGTCGGTAAACGTTTCAATAATCGCAAAGCAAGTTGGCGGTGACCCCGATCAACTGCCGGGTGTCTTATCCACCAGTATAATCTCTTGCACTTTGGATGCACCAGAAAATTGTTTGGATGTCTTCGCCGCAGCAGCTACCTATGTAAGGCAAGATTTTCCGGCCCAGTTCCAGGCCGATTCACTGGAAGGCTACAATGTGACCCGTTATTTCACCAGTCGTTATGACGAATCCGGACCTGTTCTGGCTAGTTACATGCCGGATAACTATACCAACGAACAAACGTTCAATTCCAAAATTGCACTTCGTGCCATGTCTTCCCGCTGGGAGCGGGCATTATTAGATGCAAGACGAGCCGACTATTTGCTCAACAACAGTGTGGCCTATCTCAGTGCCGGTGAGGTAACCCAGATCGCTAGCCTCAAAACGCTGGCCAATGCCAACGCTACTGCTTTGTCGGCCGCCATTACGACCTGTAAAGGCGGTGCCCCTGACGACTGCAACACCGTATGGGCCGACCAAACCTGGCTCCAGAGCTACGATCAAACCGTTCTTGATATTTAACCACTGAGGAAATAATAAAATGAAACTCAAAACAATAGGCTTTGGCCTGCACAGCACAGCTGCTGCTCTCATACTAATGACAGGACAATCAGCACTGGCTGATATTATAGTTCCCGGCGCATACAACGACCACATTCCATTGGGTACTGCTTTTAATAGCATCTCTAGTGAGTTCCTTAATTTTCAGCCGGTCATGGGCGAAATGTATGAAGGTGACGATACAGATTCCGACTTAACTTACCAGAAAAATTTGTCTTTTCGCCAAACAAGCAGCCTGCTCAATGGCAGTGCATCAGTGGGTGCACACTTTCATGTGGTAAGAGTCGATGCTGGTGCCCAACTTGCGTTGGATTCTGCCAGCGATGCTTTTTCAAGTAGCTGGGTATTGTCGGTGACCAACATACCAAACTCACAACTGATCAGGGGTATTGATAATGTTTCAGAACCGTCTTTGTCTCCCTCCGGTCAGGCCATGGTCGACCTAAACCTCTCAAACTCCGATTTGATCAAATATGCAGGCGATAGATACATTGATAGGATTTCTTACAGAGCGCATTTGCTAGTTACCATGAAAGCAGAGTACCTTAGTACGACAGACAAAACAGAGATAGAGGGTTACCTCAATGTTAATTTTCTTCAGGGTACGGTAGGGGTTGAAGGTGAGTTATCTTCGCTGACTTCAGAACAAAAGCAATCGGTCAAAATAACAGTCAGGGCGCATCAGTTTGGTGGTGATCCAAGCGGTTTACTGTCTATTTTGCCCAACAACATCGTTTCATGTAGCCTCGATAACTACGAGCCTTGCTTTGCTTTGTTTACACGAGCCATCGACTATGGCAAGGGTGCCGGGGAATTCGAAGGTATTGGTTTTTCTGACCAGATAGTGACTTACGAAGATGCAAATATTTCTAGTTATGGCACTACGGCATACGCAGATGGCGGGACAGATATAGAGCAACTGGAAGCTGAAGCTTACAATGAGCAACTGAACACTGCACTCATTATCCCTCTGGAAGACGCGTATATTGCCGAATTGGAAGCACAAACCCGGGCTCAGTCTTTATTGAACAATTATTTGGGTTACCTAAACCACACTCAACGCCTTGCACTAAAGGATATTGCGTCGGCTGCAACCAATAATGCCTACGCATTGGCAGAGCTGGTGGACTACTGTAGCAACAATTATTATGGCGACGATTGTGCAACTTATATTGCTGATAATTGTCCAGTAGAAGGCACAGGCAGATCCTGTACGCAAGAATACAGCACAGCTTTCTTTAACTTGGAAATTAAAGATCCCCTTACCGCCAGTCTGGAAAAATACAGTCGTCTGGTCAATCCGGCAACGACCACAGAGCTTGTCGATGAAATCATCGGCAGCACCACATCCTCAACTATAATTAACTATTTTACACAAGATACACCGAGTTATACTGCTTCAACCGGCTCAATTCAAAGTGACACAGGAGTCGCGATAACAGTTTCAGAGGGGGCTATCACTACCGAATTCATTGTGGAAAGCAATATTGCTCTACCGTTTACATACCTAGACAATATTGGCAGTGGACCAATTGTGACTCAAGGAACATATGAAGTCAGTTCCTATCAAATAGTCGAAGAACCCGGCGAAGAATTCAGCGGATGGGTGGTGCATCAGTCGAATTCCGTGCCTTTTACTGCTCCTAATCCTGCAAACGTAGGTGGAAAGTATTATTATCGTTATAAGATAAACAACGTGGCAAATTTAATTGTCAGTTTTGCTCAACTTTTTGTGCCTGGTGCCAATATGAGAATCTTCAAGGAACCGGTGCTTGAAATTGCCATGACAACGGGTCTCAATGCCGCTGGAGCCCCTCTGTATTGGTCCGCTGAAAACGTCGATATCGCCAAAGATATCAATAACAATGATATCGGTTGGTGTCCAGGTGGCGGTGGCGTATCACGCAGTGTCAATGACCATTGTCGTACTTACGGCCGGTTATATACTTGGGATGAAGCCAATAAAGCCTGTGAAGCATTCAATCAGCAAAACGAAGCAAGAACAGGTTTGTTATGGCGTCTGCCAAATCAAGATGATTGGGATCTGTTAGTCAACCGCGTTGAAGTGGAATCAGGTGGCCCAGGTACCGGTGGCAGTGGGCTTAAAAGCACCAAGTTCGTTGGCACCAGCAGTAGTCTCGATATTATAAACTTTAGAGCTCTTCCCGGTGGTTATATCAATGATGGTTGGTCAACCTCTTCTGCAAGACACGATAACCTAAACAAGCAGGGTGTTTGGTGGTCAAGTGAAGCGTCTTCTAACAGTGCCTATCGCAAGTACATGGATAGAAATAGAAATGACGTTCACAATATCAGCAGAAATAAAGACAAACTGTATTCTGTCAGATGTGTAGGTGCCAGTAATTGGTAATTGGTAATTGGTAATTGGTAATTTCATAATGGTGCGTCAGTTCACGTGACGCCAAGGCAGCCTTCGGGCTGTTTACTATACGGCGAAGCAATGTCAACGTATTGCTTTGCCAATGCCATAAACATTGAGGATCTGCACAATGTCAAAAAACGGAAATATTCAGGGTATTACTTTTAGTCTACTGTATCTGTTGTGTTTCACACAGGCTCAGGCGACTACCTATTTAGATACCGAAGTTCAACAAGATTGGCTGGGACGAGGCATTCAAAGTACCAGTGGATTAACCAAACAAACGTGCGTAACCGGTGATTGGGTTGAACGTGGCAACACTTCAATCGCGATAAAATATCAAGGGTCGAAAACGGCCATGCAATCACTTAATGAAATGAGCGGCAGTGTTAAAGGTAGTGTCAATTTAGGTTTGTTTGCTGGCAGTGTCAGTGTGTCGATGCACACTCGTTTGGAAGAAAATGAAAACACTGCATCAGTGGTTTATCGAATAAGTTATGAAGGGAGCGACCTGTCGCTTGAAAACCGGACTTATACAACACTGGGTAACAGTATGATCGGCCAATCGGCCAGCGCAATTCAAGAGGTTTGCGGCGATGAATTTATCGACCACATGCAACTGGGCAGTGAACTCTACCTTGTCGCGCAAATGGTATTCGCCTCCAAAGAGGAGTATGAAGAATATGTAACCAAGGTCAAAGTCCGGGTGTTATTTTGGACCAGCACGACAACCATTAAGGACGAGTTTTACCAATATGCCCAAAACGGCATATATAGTCTAAAAGTACTATCAACATCCCCTTTACCTGCACCAATCAGCGCTATCATTGGCGCTTCGGGCAGAAAATATTGTACCACCGCCGCTATAGCCGATTGTGTTACTGCAGCCAATGATATCATTGCCTATCTGTTTGACGACACCGGTTACCAGAGTTATTTGAGGGACAATGAAAACCTAGGGATAACCCAATATCACAGCTCGGTGTATGAAAGTTCAGGCCATTACCAATATCCCGCCGTTCAACTGGTTTCAGTGGTTGGCATATTGGCACTACAGACCCAGCTGATGGATGCGTTGAGTGACAATCTGTTCAAACAAAATATTGCCGAGGCATACAGCGCAAATCTAGGACCTGACCGATCCAGTTATCTTACCCTGTTAGCTCAAATCGACAGTAACATAGCCCTATTGGAAGGTGCGCTGGATGCTTGTCGTGCCAACCCCACAGTGGCGAGTTGTCAGGGAATAGTCGACACCGCTATCGCTCAATTGGTCACGATTGACATTGGCAACGGCTGAAATGTAATAAAAAGTCTTCGAACACCCCATTTACGGCCTTGCACGCCCTCAAACAGACTCCTGGTGCAGGGCTATTTTTTGACTATACCTATCAAACTTTGTTACCCATTACCCAGCGTATTTTGCCCATTCAATTTTGGCTTTGCCAATAATCAAGTGTGCCAAGTAAACAGCTGTGTTTATTGGGGTGTTTACATGCTACCGATGAATTGAATTTTTCACCGTCTAATCAAATCATTAACGTGCGACTTGCTGTCGAATTTGGTGGATAATGGTGCTTGGAAAAATGATGAAGCAAGTGACACCAGAGGACAAACGAATGAAAAAATTGATGTTGGGATTGGTTGCACTTGTTGTGACCACGACCATTGTGTTGTCGCAAGCGTTAGATGATAGCTGGTTGCCCTATGCCAGCGATGCATCTGCACATTTTAAAGAGAATCAAAAGCTGTTGGACGAGCTGGCCCGTGAAATTCGCTCCGATCCTTATGTTGAGGTTGTCAGTCGCAACGGGGGTAACATTTCTTTACGGCGCTCTTTCAATGAAAAAATGAGTAATGGCAGCCAACAGGACAAAAAGAGATATTTGCATTTACTCACCAGCAAACCAAGCATTAATGCGGTTTCGTTGATTGATGACACGGTGGGTATTGAGTTGAGCACAAAGGATATTGGCGGTTACAACTTCTCTTGGCGTTTTGCCCAATATGGCAAAGAGTATGGCAAAGACAATACAATTAACCTGTGCCCAGAAAAAATGGAGCGTGATTGCGGCCAATGCGCAATAAAGGCATGGAATATGAGCAAGCCCAGCAACAATCCATTGCATTTTACACTCATGCGGCCAACCTCGGCCATTGGGTTGCTCAGTATCAATTGGCGTTTATGTATGATCAGGGTTTTGGCGTCACTGCAGACAATAACAAAGCCATGTACTGGTATGAAAAATCGGCAGAACAAGGACATTGGGGTACTCAAAACAGCTTGAGTGGGTTGTACGGTCAGCTGCCCAAAGAAGCCCCTGATTACAACAACGCCTACCTATGGAGCGCCATTACAATAATGAATGACAATAGTGCACCAACAGCAGATAGAGATAATTACGCAAAACAATTAACCGCCAGTGAACTGATTGCTGCTGACGTGGCGGTGGTGCGGCTTTACAAAAAAATAGAAGAAAATCGAACAAACAGGCTGCCTTAAACGTTGTTTTCCTCCTCAGAGGATAAGATGGTTTTGAGCAGAATTGTAATCAACCCCGTACTGGCCTTTTGGAAACTAGTCTATATACTTAGCCCAGATTTATCACCCTAATTCAATAACCCCATTAAAAAGGATTTAGTCCATGTCGCTTCTGTTTGTCAGCCATGCGAGTCAGGATGATTTTGCGACCATTGCCTTGCAGACTTGGCTGATTGAGCAAGGCTGGAACGAACTGTTTGTTGATTTCGACCCCGAGTGCGGCATTATCGCCGGTGAACGCTGGGAGCGGGCTTTACATGATGCCGCCAATCGCTGTGATGCGGTGCTTTTTTGTGTCAGCCAACATTG
>JABSOG010000501.1 GCA_013216025.1 Algicola sp.
CAATCGTTCACCCGATATGGTGATCGCCATTCTGGCCATTCTTAAGGCTGGCGGGGCATATGTGCCGCTGGACCCGGCTTATCCAAAAAAACGCCTGGATTATATGGTAAAAGACAGTGGCATCGAGTTGGTGTTGAGTCAAATATCGGTCGAAATGTTGGCCAATGTTGACACCATTTGGCTCGACGATGATCTTGTTGATGAACTTTCGACCAACCTGCCAAACGTTGCTGGGCCAGACAGTCTGGCTTATGTGATATATACCTCGGGCTCAACTGGGCAGCCAAAAGGCGTGATGGTAGAACACCGAGGCGTGGTCAATTACCTAACTCATGTGTCTAACCATTATTTTAACCAACAGCCTGAACCGGCAACTGGCAGTGTGGTCAGTTCATCACTTAATTTTGATGCCACCATCACCAGTTTGCTCAGCCCATTGGTGCTGGGTAAATCGGCTCAACTGCTCAGCGAAGCCGATGACAGTTTGACGGCCCTGGCTAAGGTGATGTTCGACGCCACAAAACCACTGCTATTTAAAATCACGCCGGCTCACCTTGAAGGCATCAGCCATAGCGTGAACAATACACAAACGTGCTTAATTAATCATTGTATTGTGGTCGGTGGAGAGCAGCTGAGCGTTGCTTTGATGAAACAACTGACCCTATTGTTGCCCAATACCACATTCATTAACGAGTATGGCCCAACAGAAACTGTCGTGGGTTGCTCCACTTATACGGTAACCGGGGCAAGCGACCTTGCAAAGTGCAACACGGCTGTGCCTATTGGTAAACCCATTCAAAACACCCAGCTGTATGTGCTTAACGACCAGGGTAAATTGCAACCCAAAGGTCAGGCAGGCGAGTTGTATATTGGTGGTGCTGGTGTGAGCCGGGGTTATTTACATCGACCGGATTTGACCGCCGAGCGGTTTGTCGACAACCCGTTTGCTGCGGGTTCATACAACCGACTGTATAAAACCGGCGACAAGGTCAGGTACCTGACCAACGGCAATCTTGAGTTTATTGGCCGAATGGACGAACAGGTCAAAATTCGCGGTTTTCGCATAGAGCTGGGCGAAATTGAACATCAACTTGCGCAACTACCACAAGTGAATTCAACCGTGGTGGTGGCGTTAGATCACCAATTGGTGGCTTATATTACCTGTAGTGATGAAGTCGGCTCTACCGATGTGTTCAAAGCGCACCTCCAAGCGGTATTGCCCGCTCACATGGTGCCTGCCCATTTTGTGGTGCTCGACACCATACCATTAACGCCCAACGGCAAAGTCGACAAAAAAGCGCTGGCAGCACCAGACACTGCGTCATTACTGGGTGAGCATGTCACGCTGCAAGGCGATACCGAGCAAAAACTGGGTCAGATCTGGTCCAGCTTATTGAATATTGATATCGATAAACTCGGTGGCAACGCCAACTTCTTTACGCTCGGTGGTGACTCAATTGTGTCAATCCAAATGGTGTCTCGCGCGGCACAATTAGGCATTCACTTTAGTGTTAAGCAGCTGTTTGAATTTCAGACCATTGGCAGCTTGGCCGCACAGGCCGAATCTTCCGTGCGAGTGATGGCTGTGCAAACGCCAATAACCGGCGAGTTGACTTTGTTGCCGGTGCAGCTCGAATTTTTCGCAGATGAAACCGATTTACATCACTATAACCAAGCGGTGATGTTGACCACGCCAAACGGATTTAAAGCCGATTATTTGCCACAAATCGTCCGTCATTTATATCAGCGTCACGATGCTTTGCGTATTCGTTTTGCGCGTGGTCAAACCCATTGGACGGGTCAGCATCAGGCTTTAAGTGAAGCAATGGTGAGCCAAAGCATCGAACAGATAACGCTTAAAACCGCCGACTTTAGTGACATCGATTCGATTGCACAATCAATGCAAGCGAGCCTTTCTTTGGCTGATGGTCCTTTGTTCAAAGCGGTATTGTTTACCAACGCAACGGATACCCACGCAAATACCGGCATCAACAATGAAAGCCGATTGCTGCTGATCATCCACCACTTGGTCGTCGACGGCGTGTCATGGCGCATCATACTGGCCGATATCGAGTCACTTTTCAAAAAACTATTATCGCAACAAGGGCAAAACATACCGTTGTCGTTACCGCCAAAAACGTCGTCTTACCAACAGTGGGGCGAATTCTTAACTGAATACGCCACCAGTGAAGCGTTGCTAAAAGAACGCGAATATTGGCATCAGGTTGTCAGCCATGACGTGCCCGCATTACCTTTTGAGCAACAAGCGCTTAACCGACAAGAAGCTACTGCAACCGGCACTGCCAAAGTGCGATTTGAACTCGATGAAATCACCACTACACAGTTGGTGCAACAAGCCGGTTTGGCTTATCGTACCCAAATAAACGAGTTGTTACTGGCAGGATTGTTACTGGGTTTTAATCGTTGGAGCGGTAACACATCACTGGGTATCGACCTAGAAGGTCATGGTCGTGAAGCACTCAGCCAAACTTTAGATCTCAATCAAACCGTAGGTTGGTTCACCAGCATTTATCCACTGACACTGAATACGCCAAAAGCCGACATCAAATCCATCATTTGTTCAGTTAAAGAAAGCCATCGGGCCATTCCAAATCGCGGCATTGGTTTTGGTGTGCTTAAATATCTGGCCAAAGATGAGGTTTTAAATAATGCCCCATCAGCCGACATACTGTTTAACTACCTTGGCCAATTTGACCAAGCCTTGGGCGGTGATTTTAAAATGGCCGACGAGTCGACTGGTGATATGGTCAGTGCCAACCGTGCCCCCAGCCATGGTTTGGTTTTCAACGGGATGATAACCCACCAGCAGTTGGGTTTTGATTTGACTTATGACTGTGCCCGCTTTAACGCACATGACATCGAAACCTTGGCGGAAAATCTGCGCCAAGCCTTAACGGATATTGTTGAGCATTGCCTTGAGGCCGATGCCGGTTGCCTTACCCCGGCAGATTTTCCGCTGGCCAATTTGAACGCCAATCAGCTACAACAATGGGTTGACCAATATTCGATTGAAGACATTTACCCAGCAACCGATATGCAACAAGGTTTGCTGTACCACAGCAGGCTGGATGAGGGGGCTTATGTCACCCAAATCATGTTTAACTATGAAACCACGCTCAACACGGTTTACTTTAAACAGGCGTGGCAGCAAGTGGTCGATCGTCATCCATCGCTCAGAGCGATATTTGTCACCGACGATGCAGGCGTCATGCAACAGCTGATATCAAGCCATGTTCAATTGCCTTGGATTGAACACGACCTGTCTCATTTAGACGCTGGTGCACAAAGTGATTTTATCGAAGCGCAAAGATTGCTAGATAAAGCCGATAGTTTTGACATCGAAACCGCGCCTTTGATGCGAATGCACTTGTGGTTGCTCGGTCCTGTAGGTAAAGAGGGGCAGCCACATTGTAAAATCATGATGAGCAACCATCACGCGCTGCTTGACGGATGGTGTATGTCGTTGTTGCTGCGCGAACTGAACAGCATTTACCAAGGTTTGAAAAACGATACGCCAATTGATTTGCCACGCCAGCGCCCTTATCGAGATTATGTTGCTTGGGTAGCCGAGCAAGACGTTGAAAAAGCCAAAGCATTTTGGCAACAACAATTAGCAGGTATCGAAGCGCCAACCGCTTTGCCTGAACGAGAAAAGCGTCGTAAAGAAAAAGGCGTTGGTGAAACGCACCTGGGTTTCAACGAACAACAAACCGCACAACTGGTGCAATTGGCCAAACAAACCCGAACCTCAGTGAATATTTTACTCCAAGGTGCCTACAGTTACGTTTTGTCTAAATACGCCAACGAAAACTCGGTTATTTTTGGTGCTACTGTGTCGGGCCGACCACCTGCGTTGATTGGCGTCGAGTCAATGGTGGGGTTGTTTATCAACACCTTGCCTGTACGGGTTGATATTGCTCACGATACGCCGTTAAAAGATTGGTTACAGCAGTTGTATCAAGCGCAGGCCGAGCGTGACGAATACGGTTATCTTGGCCTGAACGAAATTCAGCAATTGAGCGATTTCTCTGGGGGTGTTGAAGGTGTGGCCGGGAGTGCGCCATTGTTCGACAGCCTGATGGTGTTCGAAAATTACCCCATAGATGATTCGATTGGGTTAAACATCGACCAAGTGCAAAGCTTCGAAGACACCAACTACGGTTTAACGTTAACCGTCACATTGACCCAAACGCTCGATATCACGCTGCAAAGCAAACGTGCACAATTTGGTGATGAAAGTGCCGTACAGTTATTGGCGCATATCCAAAATGTGTTGAACGCCATGATGGCCAAGCGCGATGTTTTGGTGGGTGAGCTTGGTATGTTAAGTGATGCCGAAAAACACCGTTTAACCGATACACTCAATGACACCAAGGTCGATTATCCAACGCACCTATGCGTTCACCAAATGTTTGAACAACAAGTTTTACAGACGCCTGACAATATTGCCGTCTGTTATGATCAGCAACAACTTAGCTATCAAACACTCAACAAGCAAGCCAACCAACTTGCCCATTATCTAATAGAGCAGGGCGTAACCACCGATGTTTTGGTTGGCGTGAGCCTCAACCGTGGCATCGACATGATAGTGGCCGTGTTGGCTGTCCTCAAAGCAGGCGGGGCATACGTGCCACTTGACCCACAATATCCGGCGCAACGTTTGGCCTATATGACCCAAGACAGCGGTATAAAACTGTTGCTCGATCAAAAAAACCTGGCAGACCTGCCTAACCTGCAAGATTTTGATGTGTCTAACCCGTCAACATCGACAGGTCCTGGCAGTTTGGCCTATGTCATTTATACCTCAGGTTCAACCGGCCAGCCTAAAGGCGTTATGGTCGAACATGGTGGCGTGGTCAACTATCTTGACCATGTGCAAAAAGCTTATTTTACCGATGCCATAAAAGGCAGCGTGGTCAGCTCATCACTCAACTTTGACGCCACCGTGACCAGCGTATTTGGACCGTTAACCCAAGGCGGTTTTGTCCAGCTATTACCTCAAGACCAAGCAGAAGCCGACAACACGCTCGAAGCGTTAACCCAATTGGTATTTGACGCAACCGAGCCTTTACTGTTCAAAATCACCCCAGCCCATTTGGAAGGTATCGCCCATTTGGCCAAGACCACCAGCGATGTTGCCCATCGTTTTGTGATTGGCGGCGCACAATTAACCGTTAAATTGGTTGAACTGCTTAAGCGCGACGTGTTGCCACAAGCGGTGTTTGTCAACGAATATGGCCCAACCGAAGCTGTCGTTGGTTGTACGACTTTTACGGTTGAAACACTAGCAGACTTAAATACCTTAAGTGTCGCTGTGCCCATCGGCACACCGATTCAAAACACTCAAATGTATGTACTTGATAAACAAAGGAAATTACAACCCTCTGGTGCCGTTGGCGAACTGTACATCGGCGGCGAAGGGGTCACCCGGGGTTATCTCAACCAACCAGAATTGACCGTTGAACGATTTGTGCAAACCCAATATGGTCGTTTGTACAAAACCGGTGATCACGTTAAGTATTTGCCCAGTGGCTGTCTCGTATTTGTCGGGCGCGTAGATGAACAAGTTAAAATTCGTGGTTACCGTATTGAGCTTGGCGAAATAGAACACCAACTGAGCCAGTTACCACCAATCAAAAGCGCAATTGTTGTGGCCCAAGACGATAATTTGGTGGCCTATTTTACAGCTGAAAAGCTTACCGGCGAACCGCTTAATGTTGAGGAAATTGAATACGCACTAAAAGCCCAATTACCAGCACACATGGTACCTGCATTTTACGTGATACTTGATCAACTGCCACTGACGCCCAACGGTAAAATCGACACCAAAGCTTTGCCTGCACCGCACGCCGATTTGGTCGATGCCCCGCAGGCGTTGCAAACCGCCAGCGAAATCAAACTGGCGAAAATTTGGTGCAAGCTACTTAAAATCGACAATATTGACGGTAAGGTCAATTTCTTCAAAGCCGGTGGTCATTCACTGCTGTCAGTGCGTTTGGTCGGTGAAGTTCGCGCCAATTTTGGCGTAGAACTGGCCATTCGCGACATATTCGAAAGCCCACAATTGGCCGATTTGGCCGCGTTAATCGACAGCCGAAAGGGTGAAAACACCCGTTCACCGATTGTGCCGATTGAACGCTGCTCTTTACCACAGCCAAATCAATTGCCTACTTCGTTTGCCCAACAACGATTGTGGTTTATCGACCAAATGGACGGCGCCAGCAGTCAATACAATATGCCAAGTACATTGATCCTCAACGGTGAATTTGACGAGGAGATTGTACAACAGGC